>CAVBHI010000087.1:0-4110 GCA_963595115.1 bacterium | reverse complement strand
CATCACGACACCAATCACACTGCTGCGCAAAATTGCGCAGGTATCCAACCGCTACTTCCTTCTGGAAAGCGTCGAGGGCGGTGAAAAGTGGGCACGTTATTCCTTTCTTGGCTATGATCCTATCCTGCACATTGTCTGCCGCAATCACGTTGTCACAACAGAATACGCCGATGGCAAGACGGAATCTGTCGCGACAGAGAATCCATATGAGGTTCTCCGCGCCTGCATGAGCAAATACAAAGCGCCAAAGATTTCAGACTTTCCTTCCTTTACCGGCGGTCTGGTCGGTTATTATTCCTACCGCATGATCGGATACGCCGAGCCGACGCTCCGACTCAGCGAAAGCGATGCCGATGATTTTGACCTGATGCTGTTCCACAACGTTATCGCCTATGACCATCTGTATCAGAAGATTTCCATCTTGGTTAATTTGGAAACCAATAATCTTCTGGAAAACTACGGCGCTGCCTGTGCCGAGCTGGAAAAGATCATTGCACTGATTCGCGATCCGATGCCGCTGCCGCGCGAGCGCATCACCGACAAGCCGGAATTCCACTGCAATGTGACCAAAGAGGAGTACTGCGACATTGTCAACAAAACCAAGCAGTACATTGTTGACGGTGACATCTTCCAAGCCGTCCTCTCCCGCCGTTGGGAAACCAAGTACGAGCACAGCCTGCTCAACGCCTACCGTGTACTGCGCACCACCAATCCGTCTCCATATATGGTATACCTGCACTGTGATGACATTGAAATCATGTCCACCTCGCCGGAGACGCTGGTTAAGCTGCAAAATGGACGACTTGTCACCTTCCCCGTTGCCGGTTCTCGACCGCGCGGCAAGACGGATGCGGAGGATCGCGCACTCGAAGAAGATCTCCTGCACGATGAGAAGGAGTTGGCAGAGCACAATATGCTGGTTGATCTCGGACGCAACGACATCGGCAAGCTCTCTCAGTACAACTCCGTTGAAGTCACAGAATATATGATGATTCATCGCTACTCGCGCATCATGCACATCTGCTCCATGGTAGAGGGTGACATTCTGCCGGAATACGATGCATTTGATGCCATTGCAACACTTCTCCCTGCCGGCACCCTGTCCGGCGCGCCGAAAATTCGCGCCTGCGAAATCATTGAGGAGCTGGAGCCGTGCGGACGCGGCGTATACGGCGGTGCACTCGGCTATGTGGATTTCACCGGCAATCTTGATGTCTGCATTGCCATTCGCATGGCAGTCAAGAAAAACGGCGTCGTCAGCATCCAGGCAGGCGGCGGCATTGTCGCCGATTCCGTACCGGAAAACGAGTATATGGAGTCCCAGAACAAGGCCGGAGCGGTTATCAGCGCGATTGAGCGCGCCGCCGAGGTTGAAGCAGACTGAGAAGGGAGCGAGTTTGTATGCTTTTACTGATTGACAACTACGACAGTTTTTCTTACAACGTCTACCAGCTGGCGGGAAGCATCCAGCCGGACATCAAGGTAGTACGCAACGACCAGATCACACTGGACGAGATTCGCGCGATGCAGCCATCGCACATTCTTCTCTCCCCTGGTCCCGGTCGCCCGTGTGATGCCGGTATTTGTGAGGATGTCATCCGTGAGTTCGCCGGAAAAATCCCGATTCTCGGCGTTTGTTTGGGACACCAAGCCATCTGTGAGGTGTTTGGCGGTACGATTACGCACGCCAAAAAGCTCATGCACGGCAAGCAGAGCAAGGTCACGCTCGATCTGTCCTGTCCGATTTTTTCCGGACTGCCGGAGACCGTCAAGGTCGCCCGCTATCACTCTCTCATCGGCACCTGTCTGCCGGAGTCTCTGAAGGTGGTCTCCACCGATGTCGGCGGTGAGGTCATGGCGGTCATGAATCTGGAGAAGAAAATCTTCGGTCTCCAGTTCCATCCGGAGTCTATTTTGACGCCGGACGGACGAATTATGATGGAGAATTTCCTCTCCATCACCATGTAAACCGTACTTCCGTTTGATTTGAATGATAAAAAGGAGAAGCAGCCATGATTAAAGAAGCGATCGCAAAGATTGTACAGCGAGAGGATCTTTCCTACGAAGAAGCCAACCAAGTCATGAACGAAATTATGAGCGGCGAGTCCACCCCGACGCAAAACGCCGCATTTCTCGCCGCTCTGTCTACCAAAAGTGCAACGGCAGAGACGATTGACGAGATTTCCGGCTGCGCCGAGGCGATGCGCAGTCACGCGATGCCGGTGGACACCGGTGACATGGCGTGTTTGGAAATCGTTGGCACAGGCGGAGACGGTGCACACAGCTTTAACATCTCGACGACCTCCCTGTTTGTTTTGGCAGCCGGCGGCGTCAAGGTCGCCAAGCACGGTAACCGTGCGGCGTCCTCCAAGAGCGGCGCGGCGGATTGTCTGGAAGCGCTCGGCGTCAACCTCCAGCAGAGTCCGGAGGACTGCGTTCGCCTGCTGCGCGACGTCGGCGCGTGTTTCATGTTCGCGCAGAAGTATCACTCCTCGATGAAATACGTCGGCGCAATCCGCAAGGAACTCGGTTTCCGCACCGTGTTTAATATCCTCGGTCCGATTACCAATCCCGCCAGTCCGGAATATCAGCTGCTCGGCGTCTATGACGAATATCTGGTCGAACCGATGGCACGCGTTCTGACCAAGCTCGGCGTCAAGCGCGGTCTGGTTGTCTACGGGCAGGACAAGCTCGATGAAATTTCCGTCAGTGCACCGACCACCGTCTGTGATTTCGGCGGCGGTGAATACAGAACCTACACCATTCAGCCGGAGGACTTCGGTCTGACCCGTGGGCAGAAATCGGACATCGTCGGCGGCACGGGAGCGCAAAACGCACAGATCACCCGCGATATTCTCAGCGGCAAGGAGCGCGGTTCCAAACGCAGCATCGTCCTGATGAATGCCGGTGCGGCACTGTACATTGCCGGTAAGGCAGACAGCATCGCGGATGGTGTTGCTCGCGCTGCGGAACTGATTGACTCCGGCGAGGCATACGCCAAGATTGATGCGCTGGCAAACGCCAGCAACGAGGGCAAGTAATATGATCTTAGACGAACTCGCCGCCTACTCCCGCGAGCGCGTGGAGCACGATAAGCAGCAGGACATGCTGTGCGTCTCCTGTGCACGCGGCACAGCGCCCATACGCCCACCGTTTTGCTTTGAACAAACACTGCGCAAGGACGGTCTGTCCTTTATTTGCGAGGTCAAGAAGGCATCTCCCTCCAAGGGAGTTATCTCCGAGGATTTCCCTTATCTGGACATTGCCCGTGAATACGAGCACGCCGGAGCGGACTGTATTTCCTGCCTGACCGAACCAAAGTGGTTTCAAGGCAGCAATGAGATTTTTACCGACATACGCGAACAGGTTTCCGTTCCGATGATTCGCAAGGACTTCACCGTGGACGAATACCAGATCTATCAGGCCAAGCGCATGGGCGCGGATGCGGTTCTGCTCATCTGTGCGATTCTGGACACGAAAACCATCGAGCGTTATCTCGGCATCTGTGACGATCTGGGTATGTCGGCACTGGTAGAAGCACACGACGAAAAGGAGATTGCATCTGCCGTTGATGCCGGAGCGAGGCTTATCGGTGTGAACAACCGTAATCTCAAGGATTTTTCGGTGGACTTTTCCAACGCTGCCCGTCTGCGCGATTTGATTCCGACAGACCGCTTGTATGTTGCGGAATCCGGTGTCAAAACAGCCGACGATGTCGCGGCGCTGCGCAAAATCGGCGCAGATGCCGTTCTGATGGGTGAGGTGCTGATGCGCGCCGCAGACAAATCCGCGCTGCTGGCACAGATGCGGGAGGTGAGCCGATGAAAATCAAAATTTGCGGTCTGCGCCGCCCGCAGGACATTCGCGCGGCAAACGAATACCAGCCGGATTACGTCGGTTTTGTCATCAATTATACCCGCAGTCACCGCAACGTTTCACCGGAACGCGTCTATGAGCTGACCGAACAGCTGCTGCCGTCCATTTCCGTTGTCGGCGTGACCGTCAGCCAGCCGCTGGATTTCAACATCAGACTGCTGGAGGACGGCATTGTGGACATCGTCCAGCTGCACGGCGACGAGAGTGAGGACTACATCCGCGCTCTGCAAAAGG
>CAVBHI010000086.1:0-6641 GCA_963595115.1 bacterium | reverse complement strand
TGGGATGACCAGAGCGTAGATATGGCTCGCCCGAATCCGTTTGATTACAACCCGTGGTGTCTGCTGGTACACAAGCAGACCAAGATTGTCATCACGGCAAAGGGACCGTCCAACGTCTATATTCAGAAGACGCTGAACGACAAGGTTGCGCCGGAGTTCCCGAACAAGCTGTTCCGTCCGGAGGATACGGATACGTGGGCGCGCAGCGCCAACGGTGAGCTGCAGGGCTGCTGCAAGCGCGACGTGCGTACCTGCTTTGATCTGGACAATGCCCCGTATTCCAACATGGTTCTGGGCGAGGTTATCAATCTGCCGGGCAAGTGGACATCGTACCCGCCGCATCATCATCCGCAGCCGGAGGTTTACTTCTACCGCTATGACAAGCCGATGGGCTTCGGCGCAGGCTGGGGCAACGGTGAGCTGTATGAAACCCATCACAACGGCGCAGCGCTGATCACGTCCAAGATGCACTCTCAGGTCACGGCACCGGGCTACTCCTGCTGCTACGCCTGGGGCATTCGTCATCTGCCGGGTAATCCGTGGGATAAGACTCGTATTGACGATGAGGAGCATCTGTGGCTGTTGGCGGACGATGCCAACGATCACATCTGGAAATGCCCGACCGGCTATTAATTCGGAAGTCCAACGCAGCCGGACTCCCGTTCCGGTTTATTTGTACTAGAGGAGGAATTATCTAAATGAAACACATGGAAACGGTTCGTCTGACCACCAGCCAGGCTTGCATTCGCTTCCTGGAGAACCAGTATGTCAGCTACATTGACATGGACGGAAACGAAGTCGAGCACAAGTTTATCCGCGGTATCTTTATGATTCCGGGTCACGGCAACTGTGTCGGCTACTGCAACGGCATTGAGCAGGAAATCAAGGACATGGAGGTTTATCAGGGCAAGAACGAGCAGGGCATGGCTCTGGCTGCTGTTGCCTTTTCCCGTCAGCTGCGCCGCAAGCAGGCGTTCGTGGCGACCTCTTCCGTAGGTCCCGGCGCTTGCAACATGATTACCGCCGCTGCTACCGCGACCGCCAACAACATTCCGGTTCTTCTGATGCCGGGCGATGTTTACGCATCCCGTCAGCCGGATCCGGTTCTTCAGCAGATGGAGCAGCCGCAGAACCTGACGATCTCCGCACATGACTCGTTCCAGGCTGTTGTCAAGTACTGGGGTCGTGTCAACCGTCCGGAGCAGATTATGACGGACATGATCTCCGCTTTCCGTGTCATGACCGATCCGGGCAACTGCGGCGCTGTTGCGGTTTCGATTCCGCAGGACGTACAGGGCGAAGCATACGATTACCCGGTTGATTTCTTTAAGAAGCGCGTTTGGACGATTGAGCGCCGTCCGGCCACCAAGAAGGCAGCTAAGAAGGCAGCGGAAATCATCAAGAACGCAAAGAAGCCGCTCCTGATTTGCGGCGGCGGTGTTCGCTACGCAGAAGCACACAAGGTATTCCGCGCCTTCGCTGAGAAGTACGGCATTGCCTTCGGCGAGACGCAGGCGGGCAAGTCCGCAATCGAGTGGACGCATCCGCTGAGCCTGGGCGGTCTGGGCATCACCGGTACGGAGTGTGCCAACAAGTTTGCCCATGACGCTGATGTTGTCATCGGTGTCGGCACGCGTTACACCGACTTCACGACCGCTTCCAAGTGGCTGTATGACACGTCCGCAAAGTTTGTAAATATCAACCCGTCTGAGTTCCAGTGCCTGAAGATGGACGCATATCCGGTTGTTGCGGATGCCAACGAGGCGCTGACCTCCATCGGCGAAGAGCTGGACAACCTCGGCGGCTATCATACCTCCGATGCCTACGCAGCAGAGGTTGCTGAGCTGCAGAAGGCTTGGTGGGCTGACGTTGATCGTATGGATCACACCGAATATATCGACGCGGAGTCCTACGTTCCGGAAATTCAGGATGCAAACCGCCGTGCGGTTGAGCATTACATTGAGTCCATCGGCTCGAAGCTGACGCAGACCGCTGCTCTGGGCTACATCAACCTGAACATTGCACCGGATTCCATCGTTGTCGGCGCTGCCGGTTCTCTGCCGGGCGACCTGCAGGCACTGTGGAGAGCTTCCGTTCCGAACACCTACCATTGCGAGTACGGCTACTCCTGCATGGGCTATGAGGTTGCCGGCGCTTACGGCTGCAAGATCGCTTGCCCGGACAAGGAAGTTTACGCAATGTGCGGCGACGGCTCGTTCGATATGCTGCACTCGGAGCTGATTGCTTCCATCCAGTATGGCTACAAGATCAACGTTTGCCTGTTTGATAATGCCGCTTACGGCTGCATCAACAACCTCCAGGTAGGTCAGGGCAACGAGTCCCGCACCACGGAGAAGAATATGCACATTCCGGGCACGCCGTATGACGGCAAGGATCTCGGTCCGGCAATGAACATCGACTACGCTGCTGTTGCTGCCGCTTACGGCTGCAAGAGCTACCGCGTAACCACGATGGAAGAGCTGGCTGCCGCTCTGGAGGATTCCAAGAAGCAGACCGTTTCCACCCTGATTGACATGAAGGTTCTGCCGAAGTCCATGTCCAAGGAGTGGGAAGCATGGTGGCGTGTTGGCGTTGCATCCGTCTCCGAGAAGCCGGAGGTTCAGGAAGCATACAAGAAGCTGACCGATCACCTGTATGAGGCACGTCACTATTAATCCGAATCGCGTTTGTGCAATTTGATTTTTTTGGGCACCGGCATTTGCCGGTGTCCGTTTTTTTTCTGCGCGTTCGTCTTTCGGGGAAGCGCCAATGCGCCGGAGCACGGGTGTTCCTCTGATGAAAAATTGTTGTCAATTTAACAACAAATGAATGTTATTGTATGATTTCCATCGTTTTGAAAAAATGATACCATGTTTGTGTTCTTTTACGCAGCCGCATGAATGGATACTCGCAGAGGGGGATATGATGCGGCAGGAAGGAATGAGCAAATTTTGTTTCTGCTTTGGCGCATTTTTGTTCTTTTTTGTCTCAAAGCCGATGCATTTGTTATCCCATAGGTATGCTTTCGTTCGATTTGCGATTTATTTCTGGAGACATTCCAATTTGTCATGCAGGATTTGGAGAACAAACTTGCAAACTGTCGAATTATTGGCAAGCGGTATATCCTATGCATTTTTCGCTTTTGTTTTGGAAATGCTAAAAAACAGTTGTACAAAACGTCAAGCTGTGGTATCATTATTGTGGAAGTATTTGTTGATAACTTTCATTCGCTCCTCGAACATCGACCGAGTGGGAAGAAATTATCCCCTGCCGGTGAAAGGCGCACGGCGATATTCGCGCCGAATATTTTTTTCTCCTCCTGTTTATTCTGCAAGATTATTTTTCACATTATGTAAAATGAGGGTGATCGCCTGTTGTGCACAAGCGATTTCTCGCAGCACCGCTGCCGTCATGGAGGGTGTGCCGCAGGAGGTCTTTATGGGGATCGAGGAACACACATTTTCTGCTCCGCGTCGCTTCCGGAAGCACGCGGAACGGCATAGCCATTTCGCGCTGTCTGCATTCTCCTGAGGTTGCTTATTATAACGGGAAGGGGAATGTAAGGCTGCGGAGCAAGCCAAAGGCGGTGAAGCAATGTCAATCGAAGCAATCAAACAAATTACCGAGGTGGAGCAGCAATGCGCCCGTCGAAAGGCAGATGCGGTGCAGGCGGCGAAAAAAATACTGGCTGACGCGGAAAAAGCCGGACAGGCGGAGACGGAGAAGCGCAGAGCGCAAGCCGATGCCGACGTAACGCGCAGGATGGCGGAGGCGGAAGCGCGAGCGGCTGCACAGGCGGAAACCATCCGTCAGCAGACCGAGCAGACCTGTACTGCCCTGAAAGCGGCGGCGGCGCAGAATCTGGAGGCGGCGGCACAGCGAATCGTCAGGGAGGTTGTGAACATTTCATGAGTATCGCAAAAATGAAGCGGCTGCGGGTCATCGGGCTGGAGGAAGAACGGGACACACTGCTGCAGCATCTTCAGCACATGGGATGTGTCGAAATCTCAGAGCCGGAGAAGCAGGTGGCAGACGCGCGGTGGATGGCGCTGTTGAAGCGGGATACCGCGCCGCTGGCAGAGGACAAGGCGGAGGCGACGCAGCTCACCAGCGCATTGACGGCACTGAACAAGTACGCTCCGGTCAAATCCGGACTGTTCATTCGGCGCGTTGCGATGACGGAGGAAGAGCTTTTTTGTCCGGAGGTCAAGCAAGGGGCGATGGAAACCGCACGGATCATCAACGATGCGACGCGAGAAATCACACGCATTTACGCAGCACTCAATAAACTGAGCGCTTCGCTGGCATCGCTCCGTCCGTGGGCGGAGCTGGATCTCCCGCTGGAGCAGGAGGGAACGGCACGCACCGAGCTGATTTTCGGCACGGCGCCTTCGTTTACCGATCCGGGCATTTTGCGCGAGAAGGCACAGGAGGCATCGGCGTACACCGAGCTGCTTCCGGTTTCCAAGGACGCTGACCAGCATTATTTCCTGCTGGTGGTCTGGAAGGAGGACGCGGATGAGGTCATTGCGGCGCTGCGGCCGCTGTCGTTTGGGGTCACGAAATTCAAGGAGATGACGGGCACGGCGCGTGACAACATCACTCGACTGGAAGCCCGACAGCGTGAGCTGGAACACAAGCGCGCCGAATGCGAACAGACGATTGTCGCGCAGGCGGCGCAGAGGCAGACCGTGCAGTTTGTGCTGGATCGCGTCAATCAGGAGATCCGGCGTGCGACGGTGGCGGAACGCTTCCTGACCGACGGACGCATTTTCTTTGCCGAGGGCTGGATTCCGGCGGAGCGGCTGGATGATTTCGCCGTTCTGTCCAAGTACGTTACGTGCGCATGGGAGACGGCGGATCCGGTGAAGGGAGACAGTGTACCGACGTTGCTGAAGAATCCAAAATGGATGAACGGCATCAATATGGTCACGGAAATGTATTCGCTGCCGGCATATAACGGCATTGATCCGAATCCGCTGATGTTCCTGTGGTATGTGTTCTTCTTCGGGTTCATGTTTGCCGATGTGGCATACGGCTTGATTATCTTCTTTGTTTCTCTGGTTATCACCAGGAAGTTCCGCCCGAAAAAAACACTGGGACAGATGTTCCAGCTTGGCATGTGGCTGGGCGCTTCCACAACGATTTGCGGCGTATTTGTCGGCGGCTTCTTCGGCAACGTGCTGGAGGTCATCTACAGCACCTTCCTGCCGAATGCGGTTATGCCGACATGGATGCAGACGTTTTGCAGCGGTATTGCCTTTAGCCCGGTCAACGACCCGATTACCGTGCTGCTCGTCGCGATTGTTGTCGGCTGCTTCCATCTGCTGTTTGGTCAGCTCATTCATATCTACATGGGCTTTCGCGACGGAAAGGGCGGAGACGCGCTGCTGGATGTTGTCCCGTGGTGGATTGTGTTTGTCGGCATCGGCGTGCTGGTGGTGAAGGGAACGGCGATCGGTCTGCTGATCGGCATACTCAGCCTGATTTGCACGCAGGGACGTCACGCGTATGGCATCGTCCGGAAGTTCTTCGGCGGAGTCAAGAGCCTGTACGATTTCACCAGCTGGCTGTCTGACGTTCTGTCGTATGCCCGCCTGATGGCGCTGATGCTTGCTACCAGCGTTATTGCGCAGGTATTCAACACGCTGGGTGCGCTGCCGGGAAACATCCTTGTGTTCGTGCTGGTGTTCCTGGTCGGACATTCGTTCAATATCGGCGTCAACCTGATTGGCACCTACGTCCACGCAGCGCGACTCCAGTATCTGGAGTTCTTCGGAAAATTCTATATTGAGGGCGGCATTCCGTTCCGTCCGCTTGAATACGATACAAAATATGTCGATGTTACTACTGAGGAGGGTTATTGATTATGGAATTCATGTCTAATGCCGGATTATATATTGCAATTATTGGTGCATCTTTGGCGGTCGCTCTGGCGTGCACCGGTTCGGGTAAGGGCGTCGGCGGCGTCGGCGAGGCGGCAGCCGGTGTTATCTCCGAGGATCCGAATAAGTTCGCGTCCTGCCTGATTCTTCAGATTCTTCCGGGTACACAGGGTCTGTACGGTCTGGTTGTCTGGTTCTACGCGCTGTTTACGCTGGGCGTAATCGGCGGAGAGCCGGCATCGCTGACCGTGGCGCAGGGCATTGGCTATTGCTTTGCCTGCCTGCCTGCCGGTATCGGCGGCTACTTCACCGCCATTGCACAGGGACGCTGCGCCGCTGCCGGTGTTGCGCTGGTTGCAAAGCGTCCGGGCGAGATGTCGAAGGGTATCATTATGGCGATCATGGTTGAATTCTATGCCATCCTCTGCTTGCTTGCTTCCTTCCTGATGCTGCTGTTCATGCAGTAATCGTCTCACACACGGAAGCAGAAAGGACAAGGAACTATGCAAGGTATTGAAACGATTATCGGTCGGATTCAGGCGGATACGCAGGCGGAGATAGACAAGCTCAACGCCGAAACCGCCCGAAAGGTCGAGAAAATCCGCGCCGGTTACTCCGCGCGTGCGGAACGCGAAGCGGCAGATATCCTTGCCCGCGGAGAGACGGCGGCGGCAGAACGCGAAAGCCGTCTCGTCTCCGCCGCGCAGATGGATGCCAGAAAGATGACGCTTTCCGCCAAGCAGGAGATGCTTGATC
>CAVBHI010000085.1:0-4447 GCA_963595115.1 bacterium | reverse complement strand
CTTCAATATTTTTTCCCTGATACTGATAGCTCAGCGCCGTCGGGTTATACCGCCGTCCGCCGCACTCCTCACACACGATTGCCACCGGATCGGCAAACGCAACATCCGGCAGTGTCTCGCCCTTGCCCTTGCACACCGGACACGCGCCCTTGGAGTTAAAGCTGAACCATTGGACGCTCACCTTGTTCTCCTTGGCAAACAGCTTGCGGATGTCGTCCATCACACCCGTATAGGTTGCCGGTGTGGAACGGCTGGAGGTGCCGATCGGATGCTGGTCAATCATGATCGCCTCCGGATAGCGGCTGGCAAATTCATAACCGACCAAACTGCTCTTGCCGGAACCGGCGACACCGGTCACTGCCGTATAAACTCCCTTTGGAATCGTGACGCTGACATCCTTCAGATTGTGAATCGTCGCGTGCTCAATCGGGAAGCCCTCCTGCCACGCACGCGGATTCCGATTCAGCGGAATCTTTTCGCGCAGCGCTTCCGCCGTGACCGTATCCTTTTGGCGCAGACCGTCCAACGCCCCTTCGTACATGACGCGTCCGCCCTCCGAACCCGCCAGCGGTCCCATTTCAATGATGTGATCCGCCAGCTCCATCATCTGCTTGCTGTGCTCTACGACAAGAACCGTGTTATGATTGTCGCGCAGGTGGAGCAGCAGATTACCGATGCGCTGTGCATCCGCCGGATGCAGCCCCGCCGTCGGCTCGTCCAGAATATACGTCACATTGCTCAGGCTGCTGCCCAGATGACGCACCAGCTTGAGCCGCTGCGACTCACCGCCGGACAGGGTGTCCGTGCGGCGCGACAGGCTCAGATAGCCCAGCCCCACATCCACCATATGATGCAGGCTGACGGTGATCTGGTCTGCAATCGAGCGTCCCAGCGGGTCATCAATCGCATCCAGCACCGGAATCAGGTCGCTGACCTGCATCGCATAATAATCTGAAATATTATAGCCGTTAATTCTGGATGCCAGTGCTTTCGGGTTGAGACCGCAGCCGCCGCACGTCGGGCACGGTCCGCGCTTGATAAACTGCGTGACCTCTTCCCGCACGCTCTTCTTTAGTCCGGAGATGTCGCGGTTGAGATACAGCCGGTTGAAGCGGGAAACCACGCCTTCATAGGGCAGATGCGATACCTGTCCCGTATTGGGCCAAATATGGTCGATAATCAGCTTTTCCTCCGGTCCAATGCGCAGATTATGCCACTCTTCCTCCGTAAATTCATTCAGCTTTTTGTCCGGACTGAACAGTGGGTTATGGGTATAGTAATACTCCTGCCAGCTTCCGCCAAAAAACTGACTGAAACGAATCGCACCCTCGTTGATGGTCTTACTCCGATCGAACATCTTGGATTCATCCAGCACGACCTTTTCCCCCAAGCCGGTGCAGTCCGGACACATGCCGTGCGGATGGTTGAAGGAGTACGCCATTGAACCGCCTGCACTCGGCTGACCAACGCGCGAAAACAGCAGTCGAATCAGCGGGGCAACATCCGACGCCGTACCGACCGTCGAGCGTGCGTTCGCGCCAATCGGCTTCTGGTCAACGACAATGCATGGCGTCAGGTTGCGGATGGATTCCACCGCCGGACGCTCATAACGCGGCAGTCGCTGCCGCAAAAACGCCGGATAGGTCGAGCGCCACTGCCGTCCGCTCTCCGCTGCCACGGTATCAAACGCCAGCGTGCTCTTTCCCGAACCGGAAACACCGGCGATCACCACCAGCTCCTCCTTCGGGATATTGATTGTAATGTGTTTCAGATTATTGGAGGACGCACCGACAATTTCGATGTCCTCCTGTATTTTTGTCCTTGGCATTGATATTCTCCTCTTTATGCAGCATTGACGGCGTTGGGCTTCGGCGCATGTTCTCGCTCCAGCTTATGGCGCAGGTGAATCCAGAACGGTGTCAGCATCACCAAAAGCGCAAACCAGCTCAAGGTGAAGATCGCGTAAACCCAGCCGATCTCAACCGTCGAGGTATCCAGCAATCCAATGAACACGACACGCAGCACACACGAACAAAGCAGGTTGATGAGCATCGGGGCAACCGCCACGCCGCAGCCGCGGATTGCGCCCATCAGAACATCAGAGACACCATAGATAAAGTATAACGATGCCACGCAGCGCAGGCGGTATACGCCCGCCGCAACAACCGCCGGATCGCTGTTATAAATATTGACCAGCGGACTGGCAAACAGCGCCACCGCAGCGCTCTGAAACATGCCCCAGACCAGAACCGTGCCCACGCTCAGCCGCACGACACGGCGCACGCGATCTATCCGCGCAGCGCCGAGATTCTGGCTGGCAAACGTCTGACACGCCTGACAAATGGCGTTCATCGTGTAATACATAAAGCTCTCGATGTTAATGCCCGCGCTGCATCCCGCAACAACCACGCTGTCATACGAGTTAATCGCGCCCTGAATCACCACATTCGAGATACTGAACAAAATCGCCTGTACCCATGACGGCACGCCAATTCGCGCCATCTCTGCCATCTGTCGGCGATCCAGGCACAGCTTTTTCCACGACAAATGTGTCGCATCCGTCTCCCGCATCAGCTGACGCAAAATCATCGCCGCGCTGATCGCCTGACTGATAACCGTTGCCAGTGCAACACCGGCAACATCCATCGAAAATACAATGACAAAAAACAGATTGAGTACCACATTGACCACGCCGCTGACCGACAGATAAATCAGCGGGCGCTGTGTATCGCCCTTGGCACGGATAATTGCCGCCCCGAAGTTATAAATTACATTAAACACCGTACCGGCGAAGTAAATGCGCAGATAAATCAGCGCCTTGGCACGAATATCACTCGGTACGGATGTCGCGTCCAGCAGCCACGTAGATGCCAAAATTCCCAAGCCGCCGACCAAAATGCCGCCGAGCAGTCCGACCGCAATTGCCGTGTGTACCGCACGGGAAATATCCTGTTCCCGTCCTCCCATACCGATGTACTTGGCAATGACGACATTGATGCCAATGGACACCGCAATGAAGGAATTGATAAACAGCGCAATAATCGCCGTCGTACTTCCAACTGCTGCCAAGCTGGTGTAACCGGCAAACTGACCGACTATAATGGTATCCATGGTATTAAACAGAACCTGAAGAACATTCGCCGCCATCAGCGGGATGCTAAACATCAGAATCTTGCCCAGCAGTGGGCCATGAATCATATCAATGGATGCACTTTTTCTCACAATTTTTCTCCTGTTCCATTCCAAACAACAACGCGCTTATGCCTGCTCCGCCTCTTCCAGCGAGGCGTATCCGTATTGCTTAATGGTGTTTTCCAGCACCATCAAATTCATATTTCTGCCCTGCACCCGAAGCCGCTCCACATATGCCGCGTATCGCTCCAGCGTCTCGCGCGAATACGTTGCCAGCTCGCCCCACAGGTAAGTCTCAAAGGAGGTTACATACGGCGTGTCTGCACTGCGATGGATCGGGCGTCCGCGTCCCGCCAAACGCGGGTACTGCGCCGCCAGTTCCTCCAGCCAGCCGACATGCACCTGACAAAGAGCTGCAATGATGCCATCCTTTTCCGCTGTCCGCGGCGGCAGCTGCTCCCGAATCCGCGCAAACTCCAGCGGATTTGTGCGTTCCATCATGTATCCGTACTTCTCTGCCAGCGGGTTACGTCCTTCCCGCTCCGCCTCCAGAAGGTCGGCATAGTAGCTGTCGCGCATATCCTCGCTCCACGCCTCCAGCTGACTGGCACGCATGATGCGGAATTCCTGCCAGTTGTCCTGACACGACGCGCGTCCGCCAATGTTTTGTACTCGGTCAAAGAACGTCCATTCCAGCGCAATAATGTCATTCACTCGATTCGCCATCATGCTCATTCCTCCATAAAATGCGCTTTTTTCAGCTCCGGATCATGGATGCGCGTCATCATATCCGCGCAGTACTCCTGCAAAAACGACGCATTGCCGACCGTCAGTCCCTGCCGCCGCAGCTCACCCGCCGTCAGTGCGCAGACGGACTCGATCCGTTCCTGTACCTGCGCGGCGTCACTCGTCCGGCTCAGCTGCTCCAACATACCGCCCACGCGCGGCAGACGGGGTAATCCCTGCATCCCGCGAAACATCCACTTGTAAAACGGCGCATACCGGCGGTTGAGCAAATAAACCATCGACATCGCCGCCTTGGTGAATTCCGCCAACGCCAGCTGTGCCGCCACCGTATCGCCGCGTTTTCGGCAGCGCGGATAGTTATACTGTCCAGCCTGCGCCATGACCGCCGCCCGCGCGACAATTTTCTTAATGCGCACATCCTCCGGATAGTAGCGCAGCAGATGTTCCCGAATCGCCGTAAACTCTCCCAGCGGGTCGTCGAACACCGCGCCGTTTGTGGCAGTTGCCAGAAACGATTCCGGCACGCGCCGCCATTGCGTCAGTGTCTGCGGTCCCTGTGGGTATCCGG
>CAVBHI010000084.1:0-10772 GCA_963595115.1 bacterium | reverse complement strand
TCGTGCTATATTATGGCGAAAAATATGGATAATGACGGGGAATTGACCTCCAGCATTGTTGTCTTGACGACCTTGCTGTCGTCGATTACGCTGACAGCGTGGATTTTTGTGCTCAAGGTAAGTGGGCTTCTTTGAGAAAAAGGGAAAAAGAAGTAGTAAAATCTTGACAGCCATAAGAAGATACTCGTATAATAGCAGGAGAAGAATTGAAGAGTTGGATCGTGTGAGAGGGGGACAAGATGAAGGGCATTATTCTTGCGGCAGGAAAAGGTACGCGTTTGTATCCGATGACCAAACCCGTGTGTAAGCCGTTGCTTCCGGTGTATGATAAGCCGCTGATTTACTATCCGTTGTCGATTTTGCTTTGTGCCGGAATCAAGGATATTATGGTGATTATTCCGCCGGATGAGGAAGAAACGTTTGAAAAGTTGCTGGGGGGTGGAAGTGCATTCGGTGTACGCATTCAGTATCGGGTGCAGCATGTGGCGCGCGGTATTGCAGATGCTTTCCTGGTGGCAGATTCGTTTGTCGGCAACGATTCGGCATGTCTGGTGCTGGGCGATAATATTTTCTATGACGAGAGCGGAAGCTATGCCTTCCTTCAGGAAGCAAAGCAGCGGGAGACGGGCGCTTCGGTGTTTGGCTATTATGTGGAGGATCCGCGGGCGTTTGGCGTTGTGGAGTTCGACGAACAGGGACGCGCCATCAGCATTGAGGAAAAGCCGCGCTTCCCGAAATCGAATTATATCATTCCGGGACTGTATTTTTACGACAATCAGGTTATCGACATTGCGCGTAATCTCAAGCCGTCCGCACGCGGGGAGCTGGAGATCACCGATGTCAACTTGGAATATCTGCGGCGCGGACAGCTTCATGTCACGCCGCTGGACAAGGATTTTGTCTGGATGGACGCGGGTACGGCGGAGAGTCTGCTGGAGGCCAGCAATCGTGTTCGAGAGGTGCAGCAGCGAACCGGACGCTATATTGCCTGTCCGGAGGAAATCAGCCTGAAGCGCGGATTGCTCACAAAGCAGCAGGTGCATGAGCAGGGACGCAAGCTGGACAAGACCTTGTATGGACAGTATTTGCTCTGCATGGAGTAAACAGAAGGGAAACGGGAGTAAGCGATGCTTGCTCCCGTTTTTGAGGAAAAAGGCGAGACGAAAAAACAAACCGGAGCGGTGGCACGGCTTTCCGGCTCGCTGATGGGAGGAAGATGGAATGACAACGGTTTATTTTGTTCGTCATGGTACTACGGCATCCAACGAGGCAGGGCGGTTTCAAGGTGCGACCAACAACCCACTGGGCGAGATCGGGCAACGGCAAGCGGATGCGCTGGCAGAGCACTTTCGCGGCAGCGCGGTGGAAGCCGTATATTGCAGCCCATTGCTGCGCGCACGGCAGACGGCAGAGGGAATCTGTCGCTATCTGAACTGCGAACCGACATCGGTGGACGGTTTGCGGGAGGTCAACGGCGGCGTGCTGGAAAATCACACGAATACGGAAAATGAGCGAAACTATCCGGGCAGTATGACGACACTGCGTACCGACCCAACGCACTTCGCGCCGCCGGAGGGAGAAACCGGACGGCAGGTGTGGGAGCGTGTGCGTGCGGCAGTGACGCAGCTGGTTGGCAAGCATCCGGACGGCAGCATTGTCGTTGTTTCGCATGGCTTCGCACTGATGACCTATTTGGGGACGGTGGACCGTCCGTTTGCGGAAATGAAGCCGCGCATGGTGTCCAATGCCTCCGTGACAACCGTGCGGTTTCGGACACCGGACGAGCCGGAAATGGTGGACTATAATAACACGGAGCATCTGCCGGAGGCAGTGCTGTTTCGGTCAAAATTCTGGAAAGAGGATCGGGCGTAACCGGAAGCATTCGGTGACAGGATTGTTACGAAACGGCGATGCTTCTGTTACCGAATTGTTACGAATCTGTTCCGGCATGATATACAAAGAATAACGTCAAAAAATGATATATCACACAAAAACGGCTGTTTTTTACGCGAAAACGCCGTTTTTTCTTTTGTGAAATACGCACAAAATTCAAAAATTGGGTTGACAAAGCAAGAGGTTTCCTGTATTCTGAATTACAGAACGGTAACAAAATGTTATCAAGCAAATTACAAACCCAAGAATAATCAGATAATTGATATAGAATTTTCGGATGGATTTTATTGCTGCTTTTCCAGCTGTGCCGAACATGCCGCCTTTGGTGGCTGCGCGGTGAAGCGGGCAGGAGAGGTTGAAAAATCAGAGAAAAGTCTTGACAAGATGGGAATGCTCTGGTAATATAATTACAGAACGGTAACAAAACGGTAACAAAACGGTAACAAAACGGTATCAAATCGGTTACGATATGGTGAGTACACAACAAACTAGGAGGTTCTACATGATTCAGCGAATGAAGCGAGTGGCACTGCTTGCACTGACAACGATGATTCTGGCAACGGCATTTACGGCGGTCGCTTCGGCGGCTCGCGTTACCGCAACCAAGCAGGCGGTGGTTCGCGCAAGCGCAACGACCAGCAGCGCAAAGAAGACCCTTATGAAGAAGGGCATGAACCGTAAGGTTTTGGGCTATTCGGCAGACGGCAAGTGGCTGAAGGTCAAGGTGAACGGCAAGTATGGCTATGTTCATCACAACCGCATGAGATTCAGCAGCGGTGCTCGTTCGCTGGGCAACTTCAAGCTGACGTTCTACGGCGGAGATACTACCACGGCATCGGGACGCACCCCGCGTTTGAATCATACGATTTCGGTTGACCCGCGTGTCATTTCGCTCGGCTCGAAGGTTTACATTGACGGCTATGGTGTCTATTATGCAGAGGACACGGGTGGAGCAGTCAAGAATAAGGTGATTGACATCTTTGTACGCAGTGAGGCAGAGGCAAACCGCATTGGTATTGACTACGCAAGCGTATATGTCATCCAGTAAAAAACAGAGACGGTTGCACGTTATGTGCAGCCGTCTTTTTTGCTGTGTGTCCTCATAGAAATAGAGCGATGCATACGCTTGTCTCACAAGCCATTAAGTGAACAAGGTGGGAAAATAGAATAGAAACGAGAAAATAAGCCAGCGCATTCGCTTGATGGGCTGGCTTTTCATTTGCGTACTGTTCGATTTTTGCAGGATGATAAAAGGAGAAAAATCGACATAGTAAACTTGTATACCGGCATGAAAAAATATTATAGTCAAGGATATTGTGTTTTTTTATGACCTCTGCTACAATGAAAACGAAGCTTATAATGAAAGAAAACGCTGGACAAAAATACTGGGAAAGACCAAGGAGGATAGGAAATTGAAAAACCAAATACGAGGGATGCTCATGACGATTTTGGGAGCATCTCTTTGGGGACTGTCCGGCGTTTGCAGCCAATACTTATTTGCGATAAAGCAGATTCCAACGGCGTGGCTGATTGCGGTTCGGCTGACGTTATCGGGCATTTTGTTTTTTGTCGTTGCATGGAGCAATCCGGTTTATCGGGAGAGCATCAAGCGAATGCTTCACTCGAAGCATGTGGTAATGCAGATGGTGCTTTATTCGATTTTTGGTCTGCTGCTGGGACAAGTCACGTACTTTTATGCCATTGAATATTCCAATGCCTGTACGGCGACGGTATTGCAGTATACGTCTCCGGTGTTGATTATGCTGTATGCATCGCTGCGTGCACATCGTTTGCCGCGAAAAATGGAGCTGGGATGTCTGGCTGTCGTCATGATGGGTGTGTTCCTGTTGGCAACGCATGGCAGTCTGGATTCGCTGTCCATTTCACACAAGGCATTGCTCTGGGGACTTGGCTCTTCGGTGGCAATGATGCTGTACAGTATTTTGCCGGAAAAGCTGATGAAGGAGTTTGAAACCATGCCGGTCATTGCGGTGGCGATGCCGCTGTGCGGCTTTGCCATGTCGGCATGGGTGCGTCCGATTCATACGCTCACCGGCATTTGGGATGGTAAAACCGCGCTGGTGCTGGTATGTATTATCTTGCTCGGTACATTTTTCTCATTCTATTTTTATCTGAATGGTTTGAACCGAGTAGGTGCGCCGCGTGCCAGTATTTGTACGGCGGCAGAGCCGGTAACATCCACGATTTTAACCGTTTTGGTGATGCAGCTGCATATTGTTGCCATGGATATTGTCGGATTACTATTTATTGTTGGCGGCGTGCTTCTGCTGACGCTGACATCGCAAAAAAAGAAAGGCTGCACCGAAAGCGCGGAAACAGATCCAAAGAGTGCTGTATGACTAAGCAAACAAGGGAAAGAAAACCGCCTGATTCAACTGTGATACGAACCTCCAACACTGGGTGTCCGGTATTGGAGAGTGCAATATCACGACGGTAGAATCAGGCGGTTTGTTATGATACGAATCGGATTACAGCTTTTTCATCAGGTTGACCATTTCAATGCCGGAGCAAGCAACATCATAGCCCTTGTTGCCCGCCTTGGTGCCGGAGCGCTCGATCGCCTGCTCGATGGTGTCGGTTGTCACGACACCGAACAGAACCGGCAGACCGGCTTCCATACCGATCTGGGCAACGCCCTTTGCACACTCGTTGCACACGAGGTCATAGTGTGAGGTCGAACCGCGAATGACCGCGCCGAGGCAGAGTACCATATCATACTTGCCGGACAGCGCCATTTTCTTGGCGATGGTCGGAATTTCAAATGCGCCCGGAACCCACGCCAGATCAATGTCATCGTCGTTGACACCATGACGAACCAGCGCATCCTGCGCACCGCCGACCAGCTTGCTTACGATAAACTCATTGAAACGAGCGGCAACGATGCCAACCTTGACACCTTCCGCTACTACTTTTCCTTCTAACAGATTCATATGAAAAATCTCCTTTTCTGCGGGATGAAATAAAACTTATTCGTACTTGGTCATGTGATCCATACGCATTTGCTTGGTCTTGAGATAGAATGCGTCGGTCGGATTTGCGGCAATCTGAATCGGTACGCGCTCCACAATCTTCAGACCATAGCCGGATAGACCATGAATCTTCTTCGGGTTGTTGGTCATAAGACGCAGCTCATGTACGCCGAGGGCAACCAGAATCTGTGCACCAATGCCGTACTCGCGCAGGTCAGAGGCAAAGCCCAGCTTAATGTTTGCATCAACGGTGTCATAGCCCTGATCCTGAAGCTCGTATGCGCGCAGCTTATTGATCAGACCAATACCGCGTCCTTCCTGACGGAGATAGAGAACCATGCCGCGCCCTTCCTTGGCAATGGCTTTCATTGCGGCGTCCAGCTGTTCGCCACAGTCGCAGCGGGCAGAGCCGAGGGCGTCGCCGGTCAGGCACTCGGAGTGAACACGGCAGAGCACCGGATTGCCGTCTCCGACATCTCCCATCGTTACAGCCACATGATGCTCCCCATTCAGCTTGTTGACAAAGCCGTGGATCTTAAAGTGACCGTACTTCGTAGGGAAATCAGCACAAGCGACCTCCGTTACCAGTGCTTCCTCCTTGTCGCGCATACGATAGGAAATCAGATCCGCGATGCTGATCATGGTCAGATTGTGCTCTTTGGCAAATTCCTTCAGCTCCGTGGTGCGCATCATGGAGCCGTCCTCCCGCATGATTTCACAGCACAGACCGACCGGACGCAGACCAGCCAGACGGCACAGGTCAACCGTTGCTTCTGTGTGTCCGGAACGACGCAGTACGCCACCCTCACGGGCACGCAGCGGAAACATATGTCCCGGACGGCGGAAGTCCTCCGGCTTTGCATCCGCAAGAACGGTTGCGCGTGCGGTAAAGCCGCGCTCGACTGCGGAGATACCGGTTGTGGTTTGGACATGGTCAATGGAAACCGTAAATGCAGTCTCATGGTTGTCGGTGTTGCGCTCCACCATCTGTTCCAGACCAAGACGCTGGCAGTAATCTGCGCTCATCGGCATACAGATAAGTCCCTTGGCATAGCACGCCATAAAGTTGACGTTCTCTGTGGTTGCAAATTCTGCGGCGCAGATGATGTCGCCTTCGTTTTCCCGATCCGGGTCATCAATGACAAGGATATTCTTGCCGTTGCGAAGATCCTCCAACGCCTCTTCGATCGTGTTGAATTCAGCCATAACAGGTTTTCCTCCCTTATTATAGAAATCCGTTTTGAGCGAGAAATTCCGCGCTCAGCTTGCTTGCCGACTTCTTGGGATTCTCAGCGGGTTTCATTAATTTTTCTACATATTTTCCGATGATATCGGTTTCCAGATTGACAACATAGCCGGCGGTACGGGACAGCAGTGTGGTTTCCTCGCCGGTGTGTGGGATGATGGATACCTTAAAACAGGAATCATCCACATAGGCGACGGTCAGACTGATGCCGTCAATGGTAATCGAGCCTTTTTCGACGATATACCGAAGAAGCGATGCATCGCAGGCAATTGTCACCCAAACGGCATTTCCTTCCGGCTTTAACTCGGTAATCGTGCCGGTTCCATCGACGTGTCCGGCGACAATATGACCGCCAAAGCGTCCGTCCGCCGCCATCGCGCGCTCCAGATTGACGCGGGATTTCGGTTTGAGAGAACCCAGATTGGTGCGGCGCATGGTCTCCGGCATGACATCGCCGTCAAATCCGTCGTCGGTCATGCGTACAACGGTTAAGCACACGCCGTTGACGGCAATGGAGTCGCCGATTTTTGTGCCGCCGAGCACGGTTTTCGCGCGGATGCCGAGTACCGTACTGGTTGCGCTCTGGCGAAGTCCGGTCACTTCGCCGACTTCTTCAATGATTCCGGTAAACATCAGACACATCCTTTCTGAATGCGACCTTCGATGAGAATATCATTGCCCAAACGGGTAATGGTGGGGCTGCACAGCGCCTGTGCCTCACGCATGAGGGCGATGCCGTCTCCACCGATTGGACCCTTGGCATCTGCGCCGCCGATGAGCTTCGGGGCGATATATGCCTGTACACGATCAACCAGACCGAGCTGCATGAACGTGCCGTTTAGTGTTCCGCCGCCCTCCAGCAGGACACTGTCAATCTGCATTTCACCGAGGTGATGAAGTACCTGATGGAGATCCACGCGCTCTGCGCCGACCTCCGGCGCGTAGATGACGTGGAGACCGGCGTTGGTCAGGTCCAGCTCCTTGTCTGGATTGGCTCGTGCGGCAAAGACATAGGTGGGAATGTGACGCGCGGTGGTCACAATCTGGCTGTCTAATGGGATGCGCAGCTTACTGTCGATAACGACGCGAATTGGGTCAACGCCCTCTTCAATGCGGCAGTTGAGCATGGGGTCATCCGCCAAAACCGTACCGATGCCGACCATGATGGATGACAGGCGGCGGCGTGTTTCCTGCACGTGGCGGCGAGCTTCATCGCCCGTGACCCACTTGGAATCTCCGGTAACGGCGGCGATTTTTCCATCCAGTGTCATAGCATATTTCATCAGGACAAACGGTCTTTTGTGGGTGATATAGTGGAAAAATACTTCGTTAATTGCAAGGCACTCGTCCTCTAACACACCGGTATCGCAGGAAATACCGGCATCGCGCAGAATTTGCAGTCCCTTGCCTGCGACCAGTGGATTCGGATCGAGGCAGCCGACGACGACGCGGGAGAGCTTGTTTTCCAAAATTGCTTCGGTGCAGGGTGGGGTGCGTCCCCAGTGGCAGCACGGCTCCAGCGTGACGTAAATCGTCGCACCGGCAGGATCTTCGGTGCAATGCGCCAGCGCATTGCGCTCCGCATGCAGCCCGCCGATCCGCTCGTGCCAGCCCTCGCCGATGATGCGTCCGTTCTTGACGATGACGGCGCCGACCATCGGATTCGGGGAAACATGACCCGCGCCGCGGCGGGCAAGTTCCAGTGCACGCCGCATGTATTCGGTATCGGTCATATTCATATCAGCTCCAAACAAAAAAGCCCTTGCTTCACAGAGGAAACAGGGCGCAAAATAAAAAATCTGATTCTTACAGTAGAATCAGAGCGGCAAAAAAGGGAGACATTGTAACATGTCCCATTCATGTCTTCTTTCATCCAGACTATACTGTCGGCTTCGGAGTTTCACCGAATCAGCCGCAGGTGGTATTTCCTGCGGGTCGCGGGCTGTACCGCCGGTCGGGATTTTCACCCTGCCCTGAAAACATCGTTATTTTACTGACAAACACAGTATAGCGCATCCTTGCAGGAAATGCAAGAGGTATATGGAATGTTACAAAAAAATTGTACAATCTGAATGGAACAAATGGAGCGGATTGGGAAAAATGCCTAAAACAAACGCGAAAAGCAACGGTGGAATTGTGGGGGCTGAGAATCCCCGTGAAATGATTGCTTTCCGATAGGCATTCCGATATAATGAGGATATTGCAAGGAGAAACGGCTGCAAAAGTGAGGACGAGAGGAGACCGATATGAGCAGTAATATACGTCGTCTATTGGCAGGATTGCTGATTTCCGCAATGGCGGCGGGAGTCACTCCGGCGATGGCAACAGAGGGGAGCGACGCGGAGCAGGATGAGAGGACGCCTGCCGTGCAGTCAGACGGCGATACCGTGCTGACGGTACAGGAGACGGAGGTCAGTGGCGGAAGGCTGACGTTTTCGATTCAGGAAACCGGATATGCTTCGGTGACATCCTGCAAAAACGTGCGCGGCACGCTGACGATACCCAGCGAAATACAGCTGAAAAACGGCAATACCTATCCGGTGACGGAGGTGGAATCGTCTGCGTTTTCGGAGTGCGCCCATTTGAAAAAGGTTGTGTTCCCAACCAGTATTGTGGAAATTAAACCGGAGGCGTTTTTTCAGTGCGGACAGCTGGAGGAGGTTGTGTTTAACGACACGTCGGAAACACGCGTGATTGTCACACGGCAGGGAAGCGTTTGGATTTCCGCTGAGGCACAGACGGCGGAAGAGACCGATGCTGTCGCGGTACAGGAGGAGGACGGACTGGTGCTCAGCGGAGCAGAGAGGACGAGCGATGGCTATCAATTAAATCTGAAGCTGGGGGAAACGTTCTCTGTGCCGGAGCATCTGACTGATAACGGTGAGCCGGTGGATGCCGATGCTATCGCTATCCGCGGCAGCAATGGTGTGATTACAGCGCCGCGGCGGGTATTGAAAACGTGGAATACCGGCAAAGCGAAGCTGACGATTGCCGTTGGAGAAGAGACGCTGACGCTGCATGTGACGGTGACGGGAAACGGTATCAATATGCTCAACGAATATGCATTTGCACAGTGCACAAAGCTGGAAAGCATCACGATTCCGTCTACCATGATGGAAATCGGCGTTGCGCCGTTCCTATCCTGTGAAAATCTCAAGGAAATCGTCGTCGAGGATGGAAACCGGCACTTTGCCGCCCTGACCTCGACGATGCTGGGACGCGTCAACCAGAAGCAATATGAAATCAACCGTGCGGCAGGGATGGAGGAAGCCGAGGCAAAGCGTCAAGCGGCAGATACCCTGGTTGTGCTGGCAAATGGCGTAGAGGGCGATGTTGTCATTCCGGAGGGAGTGAAAGAGCTGGCGGTCGGTGCGGTGTATGGCTGCAATCAAATGATGACGGTAACACTGCCTTCTACGTTGGTTAAGGTAAACACGGGGGGCGATCCGAGTAATTTTTCCATGTGCGATGCCCTGCGGTCGATTGCGGTTGCAGCGGATAATCCGTTGTACTGTGCGTCGGATGGGATTTTATATTCTAAGGATAACACGTCGCTTATAAAATTGCCGGAGCAATGCGGCACGACGGTTTCCGTGCCGCAGGGCGTGACCCGCATTGAAGTGTATGCCGCAGAGATGAATGGTGCGCTCGAATGCCTGAAGCTACCCAACACGCTAAAAACCATTGAGAAATACGCGTTTTACGACTGTGAAAAGCTCAAGCAGGTGACGCTTGGCGGTGTCAAGACCATTGAGAACAGCGCGTTTGCGGAATGTACCGCATTGGAGCGAATTCGCATCCCGCGATCGTGTACAAGGCTGGGCGAGAACGCGTTCAGCGATGCCGGACTGACCCAGCTCCATCTTCCGTTGAACGGCTCGCTCAAGACGCTGGAGACTGGGGTGTTCAGCGGCACAAATCTGAAAACCGTTGTCATTCCGTCCTCGGTCACGAAGATAAAGGAACGAGCGCTGGCGGGGATGGGGCAGCTGCGTGCGTTGTACTTTATGGGCAAACGACCGAGTATAGCGAAGAGCAAGCGCGGTGTCGGCGGTGCGTTTGCGAAAACGCCGACGGCGCAGATCAAGCTGTATTACCGTAAGAGCCAATCCGGCTGGCGAAAGAAAAACGGCAAGGCAAAGAAGGTGGAAGACAGCACGCAGAAGACATGGCAGCCGCCGACACAACCGAAGGTCAAGTATAAACGCACAGAGAAGGGTGTGACGGTATCGGTTTCCGTCAACCGGAAGCAGACGCTGACCGGCTATGAGGTGGCGTATGCTTCCAAGAAGAACGGCGCGTATCAAAAGGTGATGACCATCAAGGCATCCAAGAAGCAAAGCACCGTCAAGAGACGGCTGTCATCGGGAAAACGCGGGTATTACAAGGTGCGCGCGTACTGTATACTCGGCGGCACAAAGGTGGCAAGCAGGTTTGGTCAGCCGACGCAAGTGAAATAACTGAACAAACGATACAGGCATCCCGGCATTCGGATGCGCAGAAAGGGAATGAACGATGAAATTGGTAATCATTCGACATGGTGAACCGGATTATGAGCACGATACATTGACGCCAAAGGGCTGGAGAGAAGCACGGCTGCTGGCGGAGCGCATCGCCCCGATGACGGTGAAGCAGTACTATGT
>CAVBHI010000083.1:0-20238 GCA_963595115.1 bacterium | reverse complement strand
TGGTGGGAGAGCATCAGCTTTATAACTTGTCTACCGCGTATGAGGTGCTGCAGCAGTTGAAGAAAAAGGGCTGGAAGCTGTCCGAGAAAAGTATTCGAGACGGCATGGCGCAAGCGGTTATGCCCGCCCGACAGGAGGTGCTCTCGGAAGAACCGCTGATTTTATTAGATGGTTCACACAACGCCGATGGCGTTCATGCGCTGTGCACAACCTTGGATACCATGCTGCCGCCGGGTGGAATTTCTATGATTCTTGGCATGGTATCGGATAAGCAGGTTGATGAGTGTGTCAAGATGTTGACTCGACGGGCAGATGCTATCTATGCCGTCTCGCCGGATACCCCACGCGCTGTTCCCAGTCAAGATATTTGTACGATTGTACGTTCATTTTCTCCTTATACCAACGCGGTGGACTGCGGCGATGTGGCATCGGCATTGCGCTATGCCAAGCGAATGATGACCGAGGATGGTGTTTTGGTCATCTGTGGTTCGCTGTATGTTGCGTCTGAGGCGGAAAATATTCTGCGGGCTGACACGAACTGACAGGAATACAATCGAATATTTTTTATAATAGAGTTGTCCAATTCAAGACAGCTCTATTTTTTTATTACTTTTCGATAAGGGGGATCATGATGAATATTTCACACAGCCGGATTCAAGAAGGAATCTTAATTCGATTCAGCGGGGAGTTGGATCATCACGAGGCAGGACATTGCATTGAGTACTTAGAAAAAGTGATGACGTTATATGCGACGGATCGTATCTTTTTGGACTTTTCCACGCTGACATTTATGGATAGCTCCGGCATTGCGGTTGTTATGAACGCGCAGCGCAGTATATTGGGTGCTGGTCAGAGTTTATGCGTTGTCGGCACACCACCGTTTGCGATGCGTATTTTCCGCGCCGCAGGACTGCCTTCCCGCATTCGATTTGAACCGACTATCCCCGTTGTATTCGATGAAAAGGAGGTGATGAACCGTGCGAAGAATGGAACACAATCGCATGAGCTTAAAGTTTGACAGTCGTTCGTGTAACGAAGCGTTTGCAAGGCAAGTAATTGCCGCCTTTGCCGCTCAGCTCGACCCAACGATGGAGGAGCTCAATGACATCAAAACCGCAGTTAGTGAAGCGGTTACGAACTGCATTGTTCACGCCTATCGGGACAGCAATGGGAGCATTACAATGACAGCCTGCATTTTCAATACCGGCGATCTGCGGATACAAATCAAGGACAAAGGCTGTGGCATTGCTGACGTGCCCAAGGCGCGTGAGCCGTTGTTTACCACCGGTGATGCCGAGCGCTCCGGAATGGGCTTTACCATTATGGAGACCTTTATGGATCGTGTGCGTGTTTCTTCACGAGAAGGAGTTGGAACACTCGTGACCATGACCAAGCATATTCCACTCCGCCCGCGCCGCGCTCATGCGTGAGGAACGATTTGCGCTGATTGTGCGCGCACAGGCTGGAGAGGGGAGTGCGTTGGATGAGTTGGTGCGTGACAACACTCCACTCGTTTGGAGCATCGTCGGACGATATGTAGGGCGCGGCGTAGAACGTGATGATTTGTTTCAACTCGGTTGCATTGGTCTTATTAAAGCAATTCAGGGATTTGATACCGAGTATGGCACACAGTTTTCGACGTATGCCGTTCCCAAGATCATCGGCGAAATTCGCCGTTTCTTGCGGGATGATGGACTGATTAAGGTGAGTCGTTCCACCAAAAGCAATGCGGTTCGCATTGCGCGAATACGAGAAGAGGTTTTTCGACAGACCGGAGAAGAGCCTACCCTATCGGAGCTATCCGCCCGATTGGATTTGTCGCCGGAGGAAATCGCTGCAACAGAAACCGCCGTATTACCAGCGGATTATTTGCAGCGACCATTGAGTGACGATGGCGGCACATTGGAACAGATACTGGTCGATGACATGCAGCAGGAACAATTCTTTGAGCATCTTGCTCTGCGTGAAGCAATGGAAAAGCTCGAACCGCGTGAGAAAAAGCTGTTGCTGTTCCGGTATTTCCGCGCCCAAACGCAGCAGCAATGCGCACTGGAGTTCGGTGTGTCGCAGGTGCAAATATCTCGTTTGGAGCGGCGTGTATTGGAAAAGCTGCGAAAATGGATGTCGGACGGCGGATGAAGGAGTACTGCCGACATGACTGCTTCAATCCAGCGCTTGAACATTATAAGCGCTGGATTTCTTGCTGTCCTTGTAACAATTCTTTCATAACGTTGATTTCAATCCATGTGGTATGATATAATGAATTTAACGGGGCAGTTTTATGCCTTTTTGTGTTTATTACATGCCATTTTTGCGTTTTTGTGAGGAGTTTTTCATGGAACAATCTACGTTTGATTTACAGTTTTCCGCTGTGCGCAGCGCTATTATTGAGCGGGAGTTCCGCAATTTAAACGACCAACAGCGCAAGGCAGTGTTCCAGACAGAAGGACCGTTGCTGGTGCTGGCAGGAGCCGGAAGCGGTAAGACAACTGTGCTGATTCACCGCATTCTTAATCTGCTTCGATTTGGCGAGGGATACCATTGCCCGTATGCGCCGGAGGACGCAACGCAGGAGGATCTGCTCTTTTTGCGGGAATATTTGCGACATCCAACGGAAGCGGATCGTATGCGAGCCGAATTGCTGTGCGCGGTTCGTGCAGCACGCCCTTGGCAAATTCTTGCCATTACGTTTACAAACAAGGCGGCCAAGGAAATTCAAGAACGCCTAAAGCGCACCATCGGCGAGGAATTTGCCAAGGAAATTTGGGCATCGACGTTTCATTCCTGCTGCGTGCGTATACTGCGTCGATATGCTGACCGTATCGGCTATGAGCGATCCTTTGCCATTTATGATATGGATGATCAAAAGCGCGTGATAACCGGAATTCTCAAGCGTCGTCATTTAGATGACAAGCTGTATGATGCACGCGGTGTGTTGGGGCAAATCAGCCGTGCCAAAGATAATCTGATGACACCGCGCGATTATCTGGCGGAAGCCGGAAACGACTATTATAAAATGACGATTGCGGAGCTGTACAAGGAATATCAGAAGGAACTGAAAGAATCCAATGCGATGGACTTTGATGATATTGTGATGTGTACGGTTCAACTGTTACAGGAGCATGAGGATGTGCGAGAGCAGTATCAGCGCCAGTTTCGCTATGTAATGGCGGATGAGTATCAAGATACGAATCATGCACAATATATGCTCATCAGCCTGCTGGCAGGCGGTTATGAGAATGTCTGTGTTGTCGGCGACGATGATCAGAGCATTTATAAATTTCGCGGTGCGACAATTACCAACATTTTAGAATTTGAAAATGAATATAAAAACGCGGTTACCATCCGTTTGGAGCAAAATTATCGTTCTACGCAAAATATTCTTACCGCAGCAAACGAACTGATTCGTAACAATGCGCATCGGAAGGGGAAAGAGCTATGGACATCTAATGGTGATGGAACCAAAATCCGTATTCATTGTTCGGATACCCAGGAAGGGGAAGCGGAGTACATTGCAGCCTCTATTTTAGACGGCTTTTCCAAAGGACAACGATGGAGCGAGTATGCGGTTTTGTATCGGAATCATGTACTTTCAAACAATGTAGAGGCTGCATTTAAGCGAAATAGTATCCCATATCGTATTGTCAGCGGATTACGCTTTTTTGACCGTGCGGAGGTGCGGGATATGCTGGCGTATTTATGGGTCATTTTAAATCCAAGCGATGACTTGCGCCTGCGCCGTATTATCAACGTACCGGCACGAAAAATCGGCAACAAGACGGTAGAAACCGCTATGCTGTTGGCGGAAGAACAGCAGACCAATCTATTTGCTATTATTTCTCATGCAGATCAATATCCGGAGCTGGGACGTGCTGCAAAGGCGTTAATGAACTTCGCTGCCATGATAGAGCAGCTGCGTCAAAGTGCAGAACAGCTTCCACTGGATGCGCTTTACGATGTATTGCTGGATCAAACACGCTATGTTGAGGTGCTGGAAAATAAGGGTGATGCGGAATCCTTGGCGCGTATTGAAAATGTAATGGAATTAAAATCGAATTTGGCAGATTTTTCCGAACGCACCGAGAATCCGACTCTAGGCAGCTTTCTGGAAGAAGTATCGCTGTTTACTGATATTGATCGCATGGATGCGGAAGCCGATACTGTCGTGATGATGACCATTCATTCCGCAAAGGGCTTGGAATTTCCGAATGTCTTTTTGTGCGGTATGGAGGACGGAATTTTTCCGGGATTCCGCGCTATGGAAAAGGAAGAAGAATTGGAAGAAGAGCGGCGTTTGTGTTATGTTGCGTTGACGCGTGCAAAACAGCAGTTGATTTTAACCTGTGCGGAGCGTCGTATGATGTATGGTCAAACACGATATTCCAAGCCGTCCCAGTTTTTGGATGAGCTGCCGAAGGAGCGAGTTGACAGCAATCTGCATACACCAAAGATAGATGAAATTCAAGAGCTGGAGAAAACAGCGACACCGCAGTATCGGTCACGCAGAGCGCGAGATATTAGCGGCAGCGAAGCTTTTCGACGTCCGACAACGACGAAAAGCACAGCGCGCATTGCTGCCATTGATCTCAAACCCGGCGATCAGGTGGATCATCGCGCCTTTGGTCATGGCATGATTACATCATGCAAACCAATGGGCGGCGATATTTTATTGGAAATTACGTTTGACAAGGTTGGAACCAAACGACTGATGGCAAATGCTGCAATGCAGTTTATGAAAAAAGTATAAAAATCGTGCAAATCTCGGTGACGTGAAATTCTCACAGAACCGAGATTTTCGGGAAGTGTCCATCCCCAATTGAACAAAATTTTTATTTTGTTCAATTGGGGATACAGTATTCCCTCATCAGCGCAAAAAAAGAAAGGCATATTTTTATGACACATATGGAAAAGCAACCGGAAGAAATGCCGCAGCTTCTGCGGGATTTCCTTGCCTATATTCAAACTGTCAAAGGCAAATCAGAAAAAACAGCGCACGAATACTATTTGGATCTTCGGATGTTTTTTCGGTTTGTAAAGCAACAACGCGGCTTGGACGATGAAGCAATGTTCTCGGAGATTTCTATTCTGGATATTGATGTGGATTTTGTTCGCTCTGTAACCCTCTCAGATGCTTACAACTTCCTCATGTATACGGTTCAGGAGCGCCCGAAGCATTCCAATAGCGAAACCAGTGAAATCGGTTTAATTGCTACTTCTCGCGCCCGCAAGGTGTCTGCCCTGCGTTCCTTCTTTCGTTATCTGACGGATAAGGCGCATATTCTGGAACATAACCCGCTGCAAAATCTGGAGTATCCGACCATCCGCCGTTCTCTGCCGAAATACCTTACGGTTTCCGAAAGCAAGCGATTATTAGAGGTCGTGGACGGTCCATTTCGTGAGCGCGATTACTGTATTCTGATGTTATTTCTCAACTGTGGACTTCGTGTTTCAGAGCTTATCGGATTGAACACGGCGGATATTGTCGGCGGTCAGATTCGCGTGTTGGGCAAAGGTAATAAGGAACGTATTTTGTATCTCAACGAAGCGTGCATTGATGCAATCAGCGCCTATTTACCGCATCGCTTAGCCCCACGTCACGGCGAATCCCCTACTGCCCTATTTGTCAGCCGTAATCATAACCGAATGCGCAAGACAACCGTTGAGCACATGGTGAAAAAATACATATCCGCCGCCGGACTTGATCCGGAAAAGTTCTCCGCCCATAAGCTACGCCATACGGCGGCAACAATGATGTATCAAAATGGCGTCGATATCCGAACATTGCAGGATGTTTTAGGGCACGAAAACGTCAATACAACGATGATTTACACCCATATTCATGATGCAAATATGAAGGAAGCAGCAGTGCGGAATCCCTTGTCGAATTATAAACAGAAGCCGAAAGAGGCGTACACGGAACAAGATTTTAACGATCAAGAATCAGAAGCTAATACAGAAGAATCGAGTGAGCCAAAAGATTAACAAATACAAAAAAGCGAACGCAGCATGTTTTTATGCCACGTTCGCTTTTTTGTATTTTTGTATTCGTTTAAAATTTTTTAAAATTTTTACGGCTCCAGCACAACGGAATCCTCATGAAACTGAATATCCGAAATAGAGTCCGTCTTTTTTGCCAGCTCCTTGTTCAGCTTCTCATTGATGCCATCCCAAACGGAGTCGGAAATGAAGTCAGACGGCAGATCAATGCTGGAAGCCTGTAAGGACTTCCCTTTCAATCTCACTTCCCCATTCTTACAGGAAACGCTGCACGTTAGGGTGATCGGCAAGGAATCCGGCAGCATATTCAGCGCCGTGCGGTACATGCTGTTTAGCTCGACATTACCCTCTTCCAGCCAGTTTTCAATGGTACTCTTCGATAATTTGCCGCTGACGGTCATGACATTGTCTTCATCGACGGTCACGGTGCCGTCCTCCCCGGCACAATCCAGCGCGGTGAGAACGATATTCGTCCATTCTTTATTGGTCAGCGTTACGGCTTCGGGTGTCTCTGATTCCGTGCTGTGTTCTTCTGTCGTTACAGTGTTGTTTGAGGTGGATTCACTTTTGTGGGATGTACCGATGCGAAAGCCGATAAATCCGGCCAGCGCTACCACAATAATGGCAAGAACAATTCCCTTGGTTTTGGTCATGTCAATTTCCCTCCTTATGACAATATGACAATGCGTCTCCGGTTTTTGGTTTACTGTATGTCGCGTCATATCCTCACATACCACGTCGGAAAAAGTTACAGGTACGCTGGACGCAATATGTTATTCATTTTCTGGCGTCTGTGTCGTCCAGATATCCTTCACAGATGTTGCCAGACCGGCAAGCCCCTGAATCTCCGATGGAATGATAATCTTTGTCGCTTTGCCGTCAGCAGCCTTCTGAAACGCTTCTAACGCCTTGAGCTGAATAACCGGATTGGTCGGCGCTGTCTGATTCAAATAATCAATAGAATCCGCCAATGCCTTCTGCACCTTCATCAGCGCTTCCGCCTCACCTTCCGCCTCACGAATCTTTGATTCCCGAATCGCATCCGCACGCAGAACGGTAGCTTCCTTTTCGCCTTCTGCCACCAGGATAGCAGACTGCTTTTTTCCTTCGGCAACGAGAATGGCTTCACGTCGTTCGCGCTCCGCCTTCATCTGTTTTTCCATGGCTTCCTGAATCGCCTTGGGCGGGATGATATTTTTCAATTCTACACGGTTTACCTTGATACCCCATGCATCGGTTGCTTCGTCCAAAATGGAACGCATTTTGCTGTTAATTACATCGCGTGAAGTCAGCGTTTGATCCAGCTCCAAATCACCGATGATGTTGCGCAGTGTTGTTGCTGTCAGGTTTTCAATCGCTGCCATTGGATTTTCTACGCCATAGGTGAACAGCTTTGGATCGGTAATTTGGAAATAAACAACCGTATCAATCTGAATCGTGACGTTATCCTTTGTGATGACCGGCTGCGGAGGAAAATCCACGACCTGTTCCTTTAGCGTTACCTTACGTGAAATGTGTTCGATCAACGGAATCTTAAAATGAAGTCCTGTTTGCCATGTTGCCTGATAAGAGCCGAGACGCTCCAACACATAAGCCTTTGCCTGCGGGACAATAATTACATTGGTTGCCAACAGAACAACCAACAATACCAGTAATATCAATCCAACAATCATACGGTAATACCTCCAAGTTCTTGTTCGGTGAGGACAACAATGGCTTTAACACCTTGAATGCTGTCTACGTACACAGTGCTTCCCTCCGGTACAATCACACCATCATGGACGGTACGCGCTGTCCAAGTTTGCGATAGCAGACGAATTTGACCTGTTCCCATTTGGTTGTCAATGGTTTCCGTGACAATCGCCGCCATGCCGACGATCCGATCCGCATTGGTTCGGTCAGACTTCGGACGAAGCAGACGCGTTACCAGTGGGCGAAGGCAAACGAGCAGCAACAGCGATAATAGAGCAAAAACCATCCACTGCCAAAGCAGCGGTGCGCCAAAGCACGCCGCCAGCAAAGCGCCCATAGACCCTAATGCAAACCACAGAGATACCAGCTGTATGGTCATTGCCTCTACAATGCAGCAGAATATCAACAACCCGATCCAAAACAGGACAGATGAAAGTTCAACCGACATATAACTCCCCCACCTTTTTTCTATGATTTGTTTTCATCATATCATAAAAGCGGCAGAATGTATAGCAAAATTCAATTATAAGCCCTGAAGGAATACTTTTACCTTGTCAATGTCACCTAACAGCTCGCGGCGCTGCCGACCAATCATCAGATCTTTGTTGTAGCGGCTATAGGCTTCACTGCCGTTTTCTGCGATAAATTCGGTTGAATAAAAATCGGTGTTCAGCTCGGTGACAAAGACAACCATTTCTTGGCTCTTGCCAAATGCCGTCGCTAAAAAGGCAAACGCCGCTTCCAGTGCCTGTGAAGCCCGCTCCGTATTCTGCTCCAGTTCTTCCGTCAGCGCCGAAAACTGTTCCGACAGAACGACAAATTCGTCCTCCGGCTTTCCAGAAGCAGAAACCTGTTTGCGGAATGCAATCAACGTTGACGCCGCTTTTTCCAATGCGCGCGCTTCCTTTGGTTCGACCGCAGATGCCTTTTTGCGCGTCGCCAACGAGGTACGGATATTATCCGCTTCCCGTTCCAACAGCTCGGTAATCGGCTCGCGTCCCAACATTGTCTTGCAATAGCGCAAGCTGTCGTACAGGGTTCGTATTGTCAGTTCGGTAAAATAAAGCTCAGCAAAGCGATTGGTCAGTTTACCGATCAGCAAGCCGATGACGCTGACTCGCTCATCAAACGGCGCGTTTTTCAGACGCTCTAATGAGGATTGCGGCATGTTACCTTCCAAAATATTATCCACATGATAATCGGATTGATATTTGCAGAACAAATCATAATACACCGCGAAATCGCGGGCAATCGTCGGATGCTGCAAATACTCCCGCACAACATCCTCTGCCACCGGAATAGCCAACTCTTCGTAGGTTTGCAGCAGACTGGATAAATCCTCCCAGCCGCGAGCCGTGACAAACGCTTTACCATCAACTGTTGTCTCAACAATATAGAAATTCTGCTTTTTCACATCGAGATAAGAGAGGATCGCCGGATGAATCTGTCGCCGATAGGCATATGGCTTCCACACGTCCAGATTTTCCGTGACATCAATGCGCTTGAGACGATCCAATGTAACAATGTCAAAGTCTCGAACGGATTTATTATATTCGGGTGGGTTGCCGGCGGCAGCAATAATCCAACCTTCCGGAACAAAATGACTGCCAAACGATTTGCGCTGTAAGAATTGCAGCATCGTCGGCGCTAATGTCTCCGACACGCAGTTGATTTCATCAATAAACAAAATGCCTTCTTTCAGACCGGTTTCTTCCATTTTATCATAAACCGATGCGATAATCTCGCTCATCGTGTATTCGGTAATGGTATATTCCCTGCCGCCGTAGCTGCGCTTGCTGATAAACGGCAGACCAATGGCACTCTGTCTCGTATGATGGGTGATTGTATAGGATACCAGTGCAATGCCGCACTCATTCGCCGCCTGTTCCATAATCGCTGTTTTGCCAATCCCCGGAGGACCCATGAGCAGCACGGGACGCTGCTGTACTGAAGGAATTCGATACGTTCCATCCTCATTTTTTGCCAGATAAGCGCGAACTGTATTTTTAATTTCCTGTTTTGCGCGATTAATATCCATACTTCATCGTCCTATCTCATTAAAATTATTGATGTCATCCGTTCCAATGACCAGCCGAATTGCCCATGGCGGTACGCGGTGCTCTCCATAGCTATCGTCTAGGAAAACGAATGCAGTATCATATGCCGGTCGTTGGATTGGGAAAATACCATAGCCATCCGTAAAGAACAACAGACCTTGTAAATGCGTCAGATCTCCTCTTTTGATTAAGTCATCTACATAGGCAAACACCGGACGAAAATCCGTATCGCCGTTGCCGGTCGTGTCAAACTGCTGCATATAATCGTGCAGCTGGCTTAGATCCGTGATTTTCAAATCCGATTGTACCGCTGCGTCACACTGAAGGATATGTACGTTGACTGTGCGGGAGAACGTGCCGCTGTTGAGCAGCATGGAGACGGTCTGCTCAAGAAAACGCTGCATCAGCATCTCGCTGCATGAACCGGAGGTATCGATTGCAATAACAAAATCGCGAATCTTTTTTTCTTCACAGTACTCCAGCTCCTCCATCAAGGGAATGTTGCCGTAGAGCTGTAATCCATAGCTGTAAAATCCGTAGTCAAAGCTGTCTGGATCAATGCGAACCTCCTCACGCAGAGCGGCAAACTGTTCTAAGAATTTGCGGTAATCCACGCGCGTTCGATTTTCAATATGCAGCTGCTTGAGTAAGTCGCCTGCTTGCAAATGGAGCTTTTGGTGGAAGGTTTCCATTGCCGTCTGTGTTTTTTGGCTAATGTCCTGCCATTTTTGCTCTACCTCCTGCTTATCCGGAGGAGACTCTTGCTCCTCATCATGTCCACCGCCTCTTTGTTGCTGCTTTTTTGTGTTCTCATCGTCCTCCAGCTTATCCCAAAATTGATGGTCATCGGCGGTAAATACATCCCGCATTCCCTCCTTGGTGCGGTATGGGATGCCACGCAGGCGGGTATAAATTTGTTCTGCGTTAAATACCGGAAGATTGAGTTTGGCATAGTATTCCTTTTTTCGGTCGGTGACAATTTGCCGGATGCAATCGTAGTCCATCGAGTCAATAACCGATTCGACCGCGATGTCACACGCCAGATTCCAATCCTCTATATCACGTTCTCCGCAGCCGGTCAGGTGATGAAAGATACCGTGCAGAATCAAATGAAGATAGGTTCGATTGACCTGCACCGGATCATCCCGATAGCAGGATGCCAAAAACGTCGGGTTGTAAAACAAATGTATCCCATCCGTCGCCACTGTCCGCGTTCGTAAATCCATATCAAAGGACAGCGCAGACAAGGCAAGATCAAGATAGCGCAGAGAGAGATACAGCTCACTGCGAGAGAGGGATAGAATGCGATTGCCAATCTGCATGAGCTCTTTATGAACTTGATTCATAGTCGCTTCCTCTTATCATAGAACAAACCGTGCACGACGGCTGCCAAACTTGGCAAGACGATAGTCCATAAGCATACTGGTTGCCTCTGGGAACTCTTTCTCATTGCTAAATAGAATCAGCTGCTGTATGCCATTCTGATCCGGCAGCTCATAGCGGAGTATTAGCTCCAGCTTTGCGCTGTCTCGCTGCTTGATCGCCAACTTAGCGGCGTCGCAGCAATGCTCTGTGATATACGTGAGATAGCGTTCCCTAGCGCTGTCGCATAGCCGATAGGGATATTGCAGGCGCAGCAGCGCAATCGTGACCAGTGTCTCTGTGGTATCATTGGGTATTGCACGCGCAAAGGCTCGATCGTATTGTGCAAAATCAATCTGTGAGCGGTAAAAGCAAACGCGATAGAACGAGCCGGAACCATACGTCACCATCTTCACGCCGCGCGGCTGCACCATTTCTTCATAGATATAGTCATATTCCGGAAATAGAAGCACCGCTGTTTCCCCGTGCTCCAGATGCATGGTGACGACAATTTCCAATGTGCAGTCCGTCAAAAATTGCTCCAAATGCTCCGAACCGTTTACGGTAATACGGTGTAGAGCGCGGCAGCTTTTGAAAGCACCGTCTGCGACTGCCCGCACGCCTGCATCCAAAATCAGATGCTCTAAATTCGTACAATTGTAGAAAGCATGGCTTTGGATTTCCTGTATCGTTGCGGGGAAATGAACGCTTTGCAGTTGTTCTTGTCCTTCAAACGCATATTTCCCCACAGCATAAACCGGAAGCCCCTCTGCGTATTCCGGGATTACGGCATGGGTTGGTGATGTCAACACCTTGGTTAAAATTGCGCCATGCTCCGTTGATTCAAATTGATAATCCTTCACAGGCATTCCCCTCGATTTGTAATATCAGTATCCGAACCTATAGTATCATATTCGTGATATTGATTCAAGAGACAAAAACCATTCTATGGAAGTACAAGCGCCCCATTGGGTTGTTACGCAACCCAATGGGGCATCGCTTATACGACATCTTAAATGGGAAAAGAATCAGTCATCGTATTCCGATTCATAAGAGATAATCTGCCCACTGACGGCGTTAATCTCATAGCTGTACTCGGTTCTTTCGTGATAAAATTCGACCTCGTACTTGTACGCGCCATCGTCGTAGTCCAGCTCTGTGCGCAATCCGGTGACTTCGCTCTTTTTTAGACCGGCATGGTTTAATGCCTTGTTTCTTGCCGCAGACTTGCTAATCAGATTCTGCTCCGAAGCAATCTGATTCGAACGGTCGATTCCCTCTGCGTCCTGATCCTTAGACAAAATATCTCCTGTCTTGGCATCAATCTCATAGTCATATTCGGTTGTGCCGGAATAAAATTCCACATCATAAACGACTGTTCCGCGATCATCCTCGTAATCCAACGCGACATGCATTGCGTCAGCGTCCGCCTTCTTGATGCCGGCATCCTTCAGAGCAATGCGCTTGGCTTTTGCCTTGCCAATATAGCCATCTGCATTCGTTTGCTTTGACACTGTACCCGACGGCGCAGCATCATCGATGTCACGGGAAATAATCTCTCCGGAGGAAGCATCAATTTCGTAATCATACTCGGTGTTTCCGACAAAGAACTCTACATCATATGCAGCCGGATCATCGCCATCGGCATCCTCATCCAGATAAACCTGCAACGCGGTGGTATCGCTTTCCTTTTGCTTGGCATCCTCCAAGGCAATTTTTTTTGCCTCGTCCTCCCCGATGTAGTTTTCTGTGTTCGCCGCAACGGCTGCCGAGCCGGTTTGCGGAACGACGGTATTGTTATCTGTGTTCGCCGCGCCACTGCATCCTGCAAGCACCAAAAGGGAGAACACTGCTGCGTGTAACGTAATCCACAGCTTCTTTTTCATAGCAAGCCATCCTTTCCTGTCAATCGTTATTGGTGTTCCTTTTTATATTGATAGTATATCCAAGAAAGATGAAAGCAACATGAAAAAATCACTGTATTTCTCAGATTTCTTTATCTCACGCTATACATCATTCTCCTTTCTTTTATCGGGCAGACAAAAGGTAAACCGACTTCCCTGCCCCCACTCGCTTTCTGCCGTTATGCTTCCGCCGTGTACACGAACAATATACTGCGCCATTGGCAGTCCAAGTCCTACGCCGCCGCTCGCAGACGAACGGGAGGGCTCTGCCTGATAGAAGCGATCCCATATTTTAGGCAGGTTTTCTGCCGAAATGCCAATGCCGTCGTCTTGGATACTTCCGCGCACACAGTCGCCGCTGCGCACAAGTGTGACCCATAGATTTCCTCCCTGCTTTCCGTATTTCACTGCGTTTTCCATCAGATTGAGCAACAGACGCATGAGCATTGTCTCATCGCCGCGAATCATCAAATTCGGCGCAATATCCGTATGTACGGTGATTTGCTTTTCCTCCGCCATTTCCTGTACCTGTATGGATACCATCTCGGTCAGATAGCTCATATCAATTTGTTCCAGTAGAAGTCTATCTTGTCCACGATCTGCCCTTGCCAATGTAAGCAGCTGGGAAATCAGCGAGGACATCCGGCGCGCTTGGTTTTGTATGCTCTCCAATGCCTGTGCAGACTGCTGCGGTGTCTGCGGACAAGAGAGAGAATACTCGCACTGTGACAGGATTACCGCCAGCGGGGTACGAAGCTCGTGTGAGGCATCCGATGTGAATTGGCGTTCACGGGCAAAAGAATCCTCCAGTCGATCCAGCATTCGATCCACCGTCGCCGCCAACTGATAAATTTCATCCTTTCCTTCTTCCAACGAAATACGTCGGCTCAGGTCGCTTCCGCTGCTGATTTGCTCTGCCGAATCCGCAATACGACGTACCGGTAAAAATGCACGGCTAATCAAGAAATACCCGCCCAGCGCAGCGAGAAGTACCAGACATGGCAAGGCAATTCTTGCTAGATGAAACAAGGTGGAAAAGGTAGAGCTTGCGCTCTCCGAAGACAGAATACCGCGTACCCAAACCGTCCCGTATCCTTTTACCTCGTATTGCATGTCATAGATATACCAGCTAGTCTCATCGTCATCAAACTGTTGCATGGTATCATCGCGGAATGCCTGAATGCCATTGTATTTTTCCGGAATTCGTCCGTACAGCATTCTGCCCTCTGCATCGTAAATGGAGCGATAGACACCGTTGACGAAAAAATCCATATCGTCGTCCAGCTCCAATTTCCCTTCATGAAACTCAATATAATCCAAGCTGTTCTGTACCACGTGCGTCAACCGGTCACGCAGTAAGCTGCGCACGGTGCGCTGTCCGGCAAGATATAAAAACACCAGAACAAGAACCGCCAGCAATGCCATCATGGCGGTAAACCACAGCGTCACCCGCATCCGAATGGATACCCGTCTCATGGTTTCTCCCTCAGTACATAGCCAACGCCGCGCACGGTATGAATTAGCTTGGGTGAGAAGCTATCATCCAGCTTTTTGCGCAAATATCGGATATATACATCGACAATATTGGAACCACCCTCATAATCATAATTCCAAATATGATTGCTGATTCGCTCTCTCGACAGCACAATTCCAGTGTTGCGAATCAAATATTCTAAAATTGCAAACTCTTTGGCAGAGAGTGAAATCGGTATATCCCCGCGCCGTACCGTATGTGCTTCACAATCCACTTCGAGATCCGCAAGGGTGTAAACATTGCTGACACTGCCTGCGCTGCGGCGCAGCAAAACCCGAATACGCGCGAGCAGCTCATCGAAGGCAAATGGCTTGACCAAATAATCATCCGCACCGGCATCCAATCCGGTCACGCGATCCGGAATGCTGTCCAGCGCCGTCAATAAAAGTACGGGTGTTGTCGTTTCCTGCGTGCGCAGATGACGCAGAAGTTCCAGTCCGCTGCGTCCCGGAAGCATGATGTCAAAAATGCAGGCATCGTATTGTGCACACGCTAAGTAGTCCAGTGCATCATTGCCGTTTTGACAGCTGTCCACCGTATAGCCTTCCCGCCGTAGGCGTGCGCAGATCAATTCACACAGCTGCGGCTCATCCTCTACTACGAAAATACGCATGGTTTTCCCTCCCCCCTATTTTAATGAAAAGAAATTAATCTTAGTATAGCATGTCTGTATGAAAAACAGATGAGAACAGAAAGAAAATTTCCCTCGGCGGGTATTGCCGAGGGAAGAAAAAAGACCGGTATTTACAGCTCAAGCAAAAACTCCTGCATTCGTTCCAGAGCGGTTTGCAGGTGCTTCATGGAATAAGAATACGAGATACGGATATGACCACGTCCACTCTCTCCGAACGCACTTCCGGGTACGACGGCAACCTTTTTGGAATTCAGCAGACGCTCACAGAATTCCTCGTCATTGTCGTAATATTTTGTGATATTCGGAAAGATGTAAAACGCGCCTTCCGGCTCAAAGCATGGCATACCCATATCCACTAAGGTGGAGTAAACAAAGCGGCGACGCATATCATACTCCTTGCGCATATATGCGATTTCGTCTGCACAAGAGCGCATGGCTTCAATGCCGGCAAACTGGCTGACCGTTGGCGCGGACATAATGCCAAATTGATGAATCTTCACCAGCGGCTTGAGCATTTCACGAGGTGCCATAACCCAGCCTAAGCGCCAGCCAGTCATTGCGTAAGATTTCGAGAAGCCATTAATAACAATGGTACGCTCCCGCATTCCCGGCAGCTCTGCAAAACATACATGCTTTTTACCGCCATAGGTCAATTCGCAGTAAATCTCGTCAGAGATAACAACAATATTGGTGTCACGCAGAACGGCGGCGATTTCCTCCAAATCCTCACGCGTCATAATCGCACCGGTCGGATTGTTGGGAAACGGCATAATAAGCGCCTTGGTTTTGGGCGTGATTGCCGCACGCAGTGTTTCTGCGGTCAGCTTAAAGCCATCCTCCATTTTTGTCTCCAGCGGAATCGGAACACCGCCTGCCATGATTGTCAACGGCGTGTAGCATACAAAGGACGGTTCCGGAATCAACACCTCATCTCCGTTGGAAACAAAGGAGCGCAACGCGTTGTCAATCGCCTCAGAACCGCCGACTGTCACAATAATCTCATCGTGCTCGTTATAATCCAGGTTATAATTTTTTTTGGAATAGACACTGATTTCATGACGAAGATCGGCTAATCCCCAGTTTGAAGTATAGAAGGTACGACCCTTTTCAATCGACGCGATGCCGGCACGTCGAATCTGCCACGGAGTCTGAAAATCCGGTTCTCCTACGCCGAGAGAAATTGCACCATCCATTGTGCTGACAATGTCAAAAAATTTTCGGATGCCGGATGGCTTGACGATGCTTGCCTTGTCCGAAATCAGCGATGAATAATCAATCATTCCGGAAATCCTCTCTCTCGTCGCGCGGGTTATAGTCAACGCCAGCATCCTTATATTTTTTCAAAACAAACGCGGTCGAGGTGGAAATTACGTTCTCCATTGTAGATAGGTTTTCCGAAACAAAGCGCGATACTTCCAGTAAGGTGCGACCGCTGATAATCACGGTAAAATCATAGTTTCCGCTCATCAAGTACAGACTCTGTACCTGCGGATAGCTTTTAATCCGGCGAGCCAGCTCGTCAAAACCCATGCCCTTTTGTGGGCTGACGCGTACCTCAATCATTGCGGTAACGCTTTCTTTTTCCGTCTTTTCCCAGTCAACAACGGTTTTATAACCGAGAACAACATTGTCATTTTCATATTCTCGAATTTTGCGAACAACTTCATCTTCGCTCATATCCAGAATCTGCGCAATTCGCGCCGGTGTCAGTCGAGCGTCCTGTTCCAGCAGCTGTAAAATGCGATACATAGTTGTGTCCTCCTCTTTATAACAAAACTCAATCGCAGTATACAACAAAACAAAACGAAAGAAAAGAGCTTATTAAAAGATTTTTGCAGGAAAAGCAGTGCAGTAATTGCAAAGCCCGGAGTTTTACGGTAAAATACCAAGCAAAGAACAACGATTTATCCATAAAAGAAGGGACTCTTTATGATGCAAAAAGGATTTACTCCGCAGATGTTAGACTTTTTGGCGGAAAACCATCTTCGCAATAGCAAGCCATGGTATGACGAGCATAAGGATACCTGTCACACACTCGTGACAGAACCGTTCTATCAACTTGTAGAGCAGATGACACCGACCATGCTGGCGATTGATTCTAATTTTGTGGTACAGCCGTCTCGCTGTCTGTCTCGTGTGCGGCGGGATACCCGCTTTACCAGGAATAAGGACTTGTATCGTGACCATATGTGGATCACATTTCGCCATCCGAAAAAGCGTCTCGGCGAAAGCCTGTGCTATTATTTCGGCATTGATCAGGATAGCTGGAGCTATGGTGTCGGTTATTATGATATGCCGCGCATGGTATTAACGGAATGTCAGCAGATGATTCTCCGTGAAGATCGTTCCTTTCAACAGGCATATAAGGCGTTACAGAACAGTCGTTTTTCCTTGTATGGGCAGGATTACAAGCGTCCCAGATTTCCTGATGCTCCGGAGCGATACCAGGAATGGCTGAACAAAAAGTGGTTTGAAGTGCATGTTGCATCAACGGATTTTGACCAGCTATTTCGGGGAGAGTATTTTGAACCGATGATGCATGACATACAGCAAATTGCGCCGCTGTATCACTTTTTGCGCCGCGCCGAACAAACCGTTCGGCATACTGCAGCAGGAGAGTGAAATAAACGTAGAGCGATATACTGAGAGAGCGTGTGTGGCACAGCACGCGCTCTTTTCGCTGCGTTTTGTTCTCCCATTTAACAGTTGACGTAGAGTCAAAAGCTCTCTGCGGACTTCCTCTCATCCGCAGAGAGCTTGTTATCTTAAAGAGTTACCTTGTGGAAGGTTTTCTTGCCCTTCTTCACCATCATTCCATCACCAGCGAAATCATCCGCACTGAACGCGGCAAAAACATCCGTTATCTTGGTATCATTAACGGTCAAACCGCCCTGCTGGATAACGCGGCGACCTTCGCCCTTGGACTTCACGAGCCCTGTCTTAACCATCAGATCAAGAACTGCAATCCGACCGTCCGTCAGATCATCTGCAGTAAGCTGTGTTGTCGGCACATTTCCGGACGCAGCACCGCCAGCAAATACTGCCTTTGCGGCCTCCAATGCCTGCTCCGCTTCTTCTTTGCCGTGAACCATAGAGGTGATTTCATAAGCCAGCTTTTCTTTCGCCTTGTTCAGACCGGCTCCTTCCAGTTTCTCATATTCCGCAATCTCATCCAGCGGCATAAAGGTCAGCATCTTCATGACACGGATTACATCTGCATCATCAATGTTTCTCCAGTACTGGAAGAACTCATACGGCGAGGTCTTTTCCGGATCAAGCCAAACAGCGCCCTTCTCCGTCTTGCCCATCTTCTTGCCCTCCGACGTAGTCAGCAGCGTGAAGGTCAGACCGTATGCATCATCCTTGCCATCCACACGGCGAATCAAATCCGCACCATTGATGATATTTGACCACTGGTCATCACCGCCCAACTCAAGATGGCAGCCCTGATTGCGGTACAGGTACAGGAAATCATAGCTCTGAAGCAGCATATAATTGAACTCAATAAAGCTCAGACCCTTTTCGAGTCGGCTCTTAAAACACTCTGCGGTCAGCATACGGTTGACAGAGAAATGGACACCTACCTCACGTAGGAAATCCATATAGTTAAACTTTAAAATCCAATCCGCATTGTTCATCATCAGAGCCTTGCCGTCACGGAAATCAACCATGCGGCGCATTTGCTTACGGAAGCACTCTGCATTATGCTCAATCTCTTCCTTTGTCAGCATCTTTCGCATATCCGTCTTGCCGGTCGGATCGCCAATCATCGTTGTTCCGCCGCCAATCAATGCGATTGGACGATGACCTGCCTGCTGCAAACGAGCCATGATAACCAACTGTAAGAAGTGACCAACATGCAAACTATCTGCCGTCGCGTCAAAGCCGATGTAAAAAGTAGTCTGATGATTGTCCAGCAGATCGCGTACCTTTTCTTCATTCGTGCACTGGGCAATTAAGCCACGTGCCTGTAATTCTTCGTATACCTGAGACATTATTTTCATTTTCCTTTCTGCTATCAAGATTGTTTCCAACAAAAAACTCGTCCTTTTGATTCCAAAAGGACGAGCAACTGTCGTGATACCACCTAATGTTCGCGCATCGCTCACGCGGTACGCCTTTGCGAGTATGCCAACACATACCTCCAGCATATAACGGTGCTCCCCGTCGTGACCTACTGCGCCATATCGCGGTTCGACACGAAACTCAGAGATGTATTCACATTGCGATTCTTGCGCCTTTCACCAACCGGCTGCTCTCTGTTAGAACGGAAACAATGCTACTGGTTCTCATCATCGTCTGTATTCTATTCATTTTTCATGGCAGTTAAACCAAATAACGCTTACACTATAACGTATAAGTGCACACAAGTCAAGCTTTTTTGCAAGACTTTTACGGTTTTCGGCGAGGAAAGAATCTCATATCCACACAACCATCGCACCCTGCAAGTCGATGGACTGGTTCGTTTTTCGACTTGAGATTTTGCTATTTTTCTTATCTATTACTTAATTGAAACCTTATATCGCCTCATCCAATGGTCTATTTGCAAAAAGTATGCTATCGTTTGCGGTGTCATCATGAGCTGCCCATACCACGGCTGTGTCCGCTCTGCGGTCAACAATTGTTCCAACTTATCCTTCTTCACAAAATCAAACATCGGAGAATTCCCCTGCGCCAGCAGTTCACGCAGCAGTTCTGAAACCATAACATAATAGTTGGGGTTATGTGTTTTCGGATAGGGACTCTTTTTGCGCAGTCGAATTTCCTCCGGCAGCCATCCCTTGACCGCTTCACGCAGAAGTCCTTTTTCCATTCCGTTGTAGTCCTTCCACTTCCACGGAACATGATACATATATTCCGCAATGCGATGATCACAAAACGGAACGCGCACCTCCAGACCGCTATACATACTCATTCGGTCTTTTCTTTCTAGCAGTAAAACACTTATATTAGCTATTTAGACATAGCAAAAGCCCGGAGCTTACGCCCCGGACTTTCACTAATAATTTGTCGAATTGTCCCCCTATCATGAGTGATGGAAAGACAAGAGTATTATAC
>CAVBHI010000082.1:0-3152 GCA_963595115.1 bacterium | reverse complement strand
TCAGGATCAGGAAGCGTACCATGCACTGCTGGCAATGCCGACCTTGTTCGGCGGCAGCGATGTACTGGATGAGGTAAAGAATCTGACGTCCAACCAGAAGGTTTTGGCGGCAACCGCTTACCTCAAGGAGCTGATGGACGCGATTGCGGCGGCTGGCTTCGCCGACAACGTCATGATTGACCTTGGCTTGGTACACGGTATGGATTACTACACTGGTATGATGTTCTGTGGCTACATGGGGGGTGCCGGCTCTATGGTTTTGCAGGGAGGACGCTACGATCACCTGTGCGGACACTTTGGTAAGGACATTCCGGCAACCGGCTTTGCCATTGACATCGACGCGCTTTCCGGCACGGTCGAGCTGGCGAGTGAGACGGCTGTCAGCGAGTTGGTATTTACGGATGCAGCCAATTTACGGAAAGCGCTGACGTACATCCATGAGAGCAATAAGACCGCCGAGCTGGCGCCATGCGATACGGTAGAGGACGCGATCGCAGTCGCGGAGAAGAAGAACATCCCGACGCTGGTTTCGTTTGCAGCGGGCACAATGACGAAAAGGAAGGTACAGGCATGACAGCAGAAAACACGATTCGTATTGCCCTGACAAAAGGCAGATTGGAAAAGAAGACGCTGACGCTGCTGGAAAAGGCAGGCTATGATGTCAGTGAACTGCGTGCCGGTTCGCGTAAGCTGATCTTTCGGCTGCCGGATTCCAACATTGAGCTTGTGCTGGCAAAGGCAGCGGATGTCATTACCTATGTCGAGCACGGCGTGTGCGATATGGGCGTTGTCGGCAAGGACACGATTATGGAAAAAGGCGGCACCTTTTATGAGACCTTGGATCTTGGCTTTGGTGTGTGCCGCTTCTGTCTGTGCGGCAAGGCGGGAACAAATTTCTATGATGGCTACCATACCAGAACCATCGCGTCCAAGTATCCGGAGGTCACGCGAAAGTTCTTCGCGGACAAAAATATGGACGTGGATATTATTAAAATTGAGGGCAGCGTCGAGCTGGCACCGCTGCTGGAGCTGGCTGATGCGATTGTCGATATTGTTGAGACAGGCACGACACTGCGGGAAAACGGTTTGGAAGTCTTTGAAACCGTTGCGTCGATTAGCGCGCGTGTGATCGTGAATCTCGCCAGCATGAAGATGAAGAAGCAGCAGATTCAGGCGCTGACACAGCAGCTACAGGCTGGAATGGAGGCTGTAGACTGAACAAATGGACATGCTGTGCGTGGCAAAGCATGTCCACACTGATTTTTGGAAAGGATGGATTTTCCTATGATTACATTACCGGAAAAGCTCTCGGAGATGACCCCATACGATCCGAGTGAAAATATTTATCGCATTAAGCTGGACGCAAACGAAAGCTTTTTTGAGCTTCCGCTGGAGCGGAAGGATGAGATTTCGACCGGCATTATGTCGGTGGATTTCAACCGATATCCGGATCCGTCGGTTTCGGCGGTTCGCACGCTGGCGGGACGGGAATTTGGTGTTCCAGCACAAAATATGGTGGTTGGCAACGGCTCGGATGAGCTGCTCATGCTGATTATGAATACCTTCGTCTCCAAGGGCGGCAAGGTCATGGTTGCGATGCCAGACTTTTCGATGTATCAGTTTTATGCCGAGGTGGCGGAGCTGAACGTTGTGTGTGCGCTCAAGGACGACGAGCTTCAGCTGGGTTATGAAGAGCTGATCGCCCGCGCGCAGGAGGAAAAGCCGCAGGTGCTGATTTTCTCCAATCCGTGTAATCCGAGCGGACAGGGATATACCCATGCAGAAATCCTGAAGATTTGCAACGCACTGTCGGATACGCTGGTGATTGTGGATGAAGCGTATATGGATTTCTGGGATCAGAGCATTCTGGACTGCTCCTGTATGTTTGAGAACGTACTGGTGCTCAAGACACTGTCCAAGGCATTTGGCTGTGCGGCAATCCGCATGGGCTTTGCCATCGGTGACACGATGCTGATTGAGCAGCTCAACAAAACGCGGTCGCCCTATAACATCAACTCTCTATCGCAGATGGCGGCAGTGTGCCTGCTGGAGGACACGACGTGGGCAAAGGAGCAGACGGTAGAGATCATTGAGCGCAAGAACGAGCTGGAAAGCGCAATAGAAGAGTTGGCAGAGAAGTACGGCGTGTTCCGCGTTCAGCCGACGCACACGAACTTTGTCGCACTGCGTACCGACAAGTGCCAAGCCCTGTATGATGCGCTGCTGAATCGCGGCATTTGCATTCGATGCTTTGCCAAATACAACCTGCTGCGCATCACGACGGGCGATGATATGGAAAACAGCGTGCTGATTGAAGAGCTGGAGAGCATTCTGCAGGAGGGCATTTGAATTGGGCTACATTGGAATTGTTGATTACGGCGCAGGAAATTTGATGAGCGTTTCCAAGGCGTTGGATTTTCTAGGTTTGGAAAATAAAATTGTTACAACGCCGGAACTCATGGACAACGCTGCCGGTATTATTCTGCCGGGTGTCGGTGCATTTCCGGACGCAATGGCGGCGCTGGAGGAGTCCGGTTTGACACAGTCTCTGATTGCCAGCGCAAAGAGCAAGCCGTTCTTGGGCATTTGTCTCGGTATGCAGATGATGTTTGAAGAGAGCGAAGAGGTTCGCCTGTGCAAGGGTCTGGGTCTTTTGCCCGGTCGGGTAGAGAAGATTCAGACGGATCTCAAGCTGCCACAGATTGGCTGGAATAGCTTGGATTACCAGCGGGAAGATCCACTGATGAAGGATGTGCCGGAGGGTTCGTATGTCTATTTTGTGCACACGTTCAAGGCGTGTCCGGCACAGAGAAGCGATTTGATTGCGACGTGTGACTATCACGATGCCGTTCCGGCGCTGGTCGGACGCGGACAGATGTATGGAAGCCAATTCCATCCGGAAAAGAGCGGTGAGATTGGCATGACAATTCTGCGCAATTTTGCAGCGATGGTAGGAGGTAACGCATGAGAATTCTGCCTGCGATTGATTTGAAGGATCAGATGTGTGTCCGTCTGGTCAAGGGAGATTATGCGACTGCACACAAGGTAGCAGAGGATGCGGTGGAAACGGCAAAAAAATTCCTAGAGGCGGGAGCCGATTTGATCCATATGGTCGATTTAGACGGGGCGAAGGATGGCACGCATCCGAATTA
>CAVBHI010000081.1:0-2025 GCA_963595115.1 bacterium | reverse complement strand
CGCCATGCCGCCGCACTTAACATTCGGGCACGAAATATTCATCTCAATCAGGTCAACATCCGCGTCCGAAATTTTCTCGATCATTCCGGCGTATTCTTCCACCGTGTTGCCCGACACATTGGCAATAATTTTCGTATCATACTGGCGCAAAAACGGAATTTGCTCGGCAATAAAGCGATCAATGCCCGGATTTTGCAGACCAACGCAGTTGAGAATGCCCATCGGAGTCTCCGCAATGCGCGGCGCCGGATTACCCAGACGCTCGGTCGGGGTCAGTCCCTTGACACCGATGCCGCCCAGCTCGCTCAAATCAAAAAACTCGCCGTATTCATGTCCGAAACCAAAGGTACCGGACGCAGTCGTGACCGGATTTTTCAGCTCCACGCCGCAAAAATTTACACGCATCTCTGCCATTACCACGCCACCTCCTTGGAATCGAACACCGGACCGTCCTTACATACATGTCCATAACGGGTCTCGCCGTCTTCACTCTTCAGCGCGCAGGCACACACCAGACACGCGCCGATGCCGCATCCCATGCGCTCCTCCATAGAAACCTGACACGGGATGCCAGCATTTTCCGCAATGCCTGCCAGCGCACGCAGCATTCCCTTCGGACCGCAGCAGCAAACTGCCGTGTACTCGTCGATATGCTGCTCCAGCACGGCGGAGACAAAGCCATGGAATCCATACGATCCGTCGTCTGTCGCCACGTGAACCTTGCCTACTGCGCGGAAATCGTCCTCCAAAATCACCGCGTCCTTGCTGCGGAAGCCGAGAATCGCCGTCGGCTGTGCCCCCTGTGCCTTTGCCGCCTTCATGCTTTTGAGCATGGGCGGAACGCCGATGCCGCCGCCGATAAAGACCGGACGCGCACCGAGACGGCTCAGGTCAAAGCCGTGACCCGCCGGTCCCAGCACATCCAGCGTGTCGCCTGCGCTGCGCTGCGACAGCCAGCGCGTTCCCTCGCCCTTGACGGCGAAAACAATCTTCAGCACTCCGTCCTGCGTATCACAAATCGAAATCGGACGGCGCAGCAGACGCGCCTCTCCGCATGTAATATGAACAAACTGACCGGCAGCCGCCTGTGCGCAAATATTCGGCGCGTCCAGCAGCAGTGCAAACAAACCGTCTGCCAGCTGTTCCCGCTTCTGCACCGTACACAGTTCCTGTATTGGCATAACATCCTCCTATATTATGGGGTAATTTCTTCGTAAATTCGTTCCACGTCCGTGCATTTGCCGCTGGACGGGTCAATCGTAAACAGGACGCCGTTGAGCTGACACACGCCGTCCGCCGGCTCAAACCGGCTGGTCAAATCGCCGCGAAACATCGCAATCGACTGCTCCGGACGAATGCCGAGCACCGACCACTTCGGGCCGGTCATGCCGATGTCCGTCTGATATCCGGTTCCGCTTGGATTGATGCGGTTGTCCGCCGTTGCCACATGGGTGTGCGTGCCGTAGACTGCCGCCGCCCGACCATCCAGATAAAAGCCCATCGCAATTTTTTCCGATGTCGCACTCGCGTGCATTTCGCACACCGCGATGTCATAGCGCCCCTCGTTCTGCCGCAAAATGCGGTCGGCGCACAAAAACGGGTTGTCCGGACCATAGGGCATATCGCACCGTCCGATCAAATCCATCACCAACACGCGCCAGCCCGCCGCATCAAAAATGCCGTAGCCCTCGCCCGGTGTCTGCGGCGCAAGGTTCGCCGGACGCAGAATGTAACGATTGTCATCCAGCATCGGGACGATTGCCTGTCGCCGCAGCGCATGATTGCCCAGCGTGATAACGTCCGCACCGGCGGCAAAAATACTGTCCGCCTGACGCGGCGTGATGCCCACACCGCTGGCATTCTCTCCGTTGACAATCGTGAGATCTGCGCCGGTATCGCGCTTGACCTTGCGCAGCAGCTTGGACAATGTGGTTAAACCCGGCTGAGACACCACGTCTCCAATCGCCAGAAGTTTCATATTTCTCTCCTTCCCTCTGTCGGAAGCCACAGCGGCTTCGTATGTCC
>CAVBHI010000080.1:0-7609 GCA_963595115.1 bacterium | reverse complement strand
GTCTCCTGATGTATGGTCATCTGTTAAGTATCATTGTAACACCTACATCTTCCTTTTCCAACGCCACGAAAATTTTCTTGTGAGCCGCCTGTAAATACGTTATACTGAAAAGGAATATACCGAAAACGGAGGACGCAAAATGTTTGATGGAATCGTTTTTGACGTAGACGGCACACTATGGGATGCCTGTGATTCGGTGATTGAAGGCTGGAATCAGGCTTGTCTTGCGCTGACCGGACAGGGGCTTCCTGCTCCGACCGCAGAATTCCGCAAGATGTTTGGCAAAACAATGGACGAGCTTTCCCGTGCCATATTCCCCACTTATCCCCCACAGCAGGCAGCCGAATTGGGAGACGCTTGCTTCCGCAGCGAAATTGCCTATCTCAAGCAAAATCCCGGCTGTATTTATGAGGGCGTACCGGAAATGATGCGGGAGCTTTCGCGCACCTATCCGCTCTACATCGTCTCCAATTGTCAATTCGGATATATCGAAATTCTGCTGGAAACTGGAAATCTTGGCGGCTATATTTCCGATTATATGTGTTATGAGGACACCAAAGCGCCCAAAGGCATCACCATTCGTGAGCTGATGAAGCGAAACCGTCTGCATGACATCCTCTATATCGGCGACACACAGGGCGACGCCGATGCCTGCCGCGATGCCAACGTTCCGTTTCTATTTGCGGAATACGGTCTCGGCACAGTAACCGGCACATATCCTAGCGTCAGCTCTCCCTCTGCCATCCCGCACGCCATTCATCGGCTTGAGCAAACGCGATAAAAAAGAGAAAACCGATAACGGAGAACAGTCTTCTGCTATGTACCCCCAATACTGGTTGTCCAGTTTTTTGAGGGTACATATCATTCTCTCGGTTATCGGTTCTTTTTATTCTTATTTACGAGATCCATCGTTTCTCCCGTGCGGTGCGCTTCCAGCCAGTCCGCCACGTCCCGATAGACTTCTTCTCGGTTTAATTCATTAATCAGCTCATGGCGACAGTCGCGGTATAGCTTCAGCGTAACGTCCGAAAATCCGGCTGATTTATAAATCGATGCAATGCGCCGAACGCCCAGTCCGTAGCCGCCAACCGGATCCGCCGTGCCGGAAATAAAGAAAAGCGGGATGCGCTTTGACACCATGCTGACACACCCGGAGGAGGAACAATGCTGCGCCAAACGGAACAGATCACGGAAACCAGCAGCGGTAAAAATAAAATTACACTTTGAGTCGGATTGATACAGCGCCACAATCGTGCGGTCGCGCGTCAGCCAATCAAACGGCGAATCCGGATGACGAATTCGTGCATTATAGCGTCCGGTCGCCAAATTATTCAGCACACAGCTCCGGTACATCGGACCGTGTGAATGAATCACCGAATTGGAAACCGAAATCGCAAAGCTGCTCATAGCATGATTCGAGGGCGTGCCGCTTAAAATACACCCGTCCAGCTTATCGGCATAGCGTGACAAATACAGCCGCGCCACCATGGCACCCATCGAGTGTCCAAACAGGAAATACGGCAGATTTGACCACCGTTTCTTCATCCGATCCGTCAATATTGCAAGATCATCAATCAAAACACTCCAGCCATTTTTCTGCCCAAAGAAGCCCAATGCCCCGCCAGGCGGAACGGAGAGCCCATGACCCAAATGGTCGTTTCCACAGACAATATATCCGAGGGAGCAAAGGTGCTTGGCAAATTGGGTGTAGCGCGAAATGTATTCGCACATTCCATGTGAAATCTGGACGATGCCGCGCGGCTCCACATCGACCGGGCAGAAAACATAGTATGCAATCGATGCCTTTCCGTTGCTGCTGGAGTACATGCTTTGCGTACAGCGAATGTCCATGCCTTCACCTCCTCTGTTATATTATTTTAACACATTCTCGACGACATGAGCATGGTTCAGACAAAAGTTTACAAACGGTTAAAAAAGATAACGTCGTCATGATTTGATGGTATCTAGTACTTGCGTGCCAGAGCAAGGAACGGTATAATACAAGTATCCTATGAAAGAAAGGTTGGATGAACAATGCCATTGATTTCCGTAAGTGCTGTCGGTACTTTGACAGCAGAACAGAAGGATGCAATTAAGACCGGTCTGGGACAGGCAATCACCTTGCTTCCGGGAAAGAAGGAAAAAGCCCTGATGGTTGACATCAGCGACGGTCACACTCTCTACATGGGCGGCAACCAGTTGGAGAACGGCGCATTTGTTGATGTCCGCATGTTCAAGGACGCGGCGTTCGATGACAAGAAGGCGCTGACGGAAGCGATTTTTGCCGTTCTGGAGAAAGAGGGCGGTATGGCTGCAAACCAGATATACCTTACATTTGCTGCTCACAACGAATGGGGGCTGCGGGGTACATTGTACTAACAGCAAGGGGAAAGGAAAAAATAACGATGGATAATATGGAAAGTATGGACGCGATGGATGGCGTCCTGACGCTGATTGACGAAGAGGGAAACGAAGTCGAATACGAATGTGTGGACAGCATTGTCTACGAAAATGCCGAGTATGTCGTTCTTCTTCCGGTCGAGGATACGGACTGTGAAGCGGTTATTCTGGCGGTCGAGTCCGACGGCGAGATGGAAAACTACGTCACGGTTGACGACGAGGAGATTCTCAACGGCGTATATGAAATCTTCAAGGAGCGTTTTTCCGATCAGCTGGATTTTGCCGACTGATTCTGCATTCTTTGTCTCACAGGCAACCGAAAAGGGTATGTGCGCGGCACATACCCTTTCGTTATTTTCCCAGTATCATGTGTTGTCATTCTCCCGCACAAGAAAATAGATTTCCTTCCCCTGCGGGTCAATCCAAACCAAGTCACCAGCGGCGGCAACCATTTCGGTTTCGTAACCGGAGGTCAGCGTCATGATAGAATTTCCATCATCGTTCACCGACATATGATACTTTCCGCTTGGCATCTTGTCACTGCTGGTTTTACAGATTCCGTCCTTGCGGAATCGCACCGTTCCATCTACCTTCTTGCCATCCGGATCTGCGTAGGCTGTCCATTTTCCCACAACATCCTCTGCAGTCACTTCCGTTCCATTCTCCCGCACGCAATAATCCGGCGGTGTTACATCCCGTTCCGTGCCCTTGTAAAAGCACAGGAAATCACCCTTGACGAAAAAGCTGATTTGGTTTTCATGCTCCTCATCCAATGTAATCAGCGAATCACTGATGACCTCATACTCGCCGCGCGACTTTTTGTTTCCGCGATAGGTGTTATCATCCCGCATCGTGATGGTCTCATCCGTGATGCGGTCGTGCCACGATCCGATCAGCATCTCCTGCACCGTGGCATCCGGATTCTGCGCCTGCAAATTTTCCACCTTCTCCAAGCCGCCGCATCCGCTCAGAGCGCCGACTGCCAGCGCGCTCATCAAGCCCATGCTGCACAGCGCACGGCGCAGCGTTCTTTTCTGTGTTGCCATAATTCTATTCTCCCTATTTTCTCCTGATAAAAACGATACCCGACGCGTCGGGTATCGTTTGTTGCTTTCTTACATGGTGTAAACCTTCAGCGTTTCATAGACGACATATGCATCCTTGATGGATGCCATCTGACGTCCCGGCATCGCCGCCGTTGCCGTACCCATAGCAACCGCAAACTTCGCGATTTCTTCATGGCGCATCCCCTGATTGCAAGCGTGTGCAATCGCACCCAGCATGGCGTCGCCGCGTCCCACAGAGCTATTGCTGATGGAATACGGCAGCTGGCTGACATCCGAAACAACATAGAGCGGCGTCTCTTCGCCAAAGACAAACACCGCGCCATTTGCGCCCAGCGATGCACAGACATTTCGTGTCTCTCCATTCTGCACCAACGGCAGGATTTCCTCCAACGTCACCTCCGGATCGGTTGTGCGCGCTGTACCGAGCAAATTTGCCAGCTCACGCGAGTTCGGCTTAATCATATCCGGCTTATACGGCAGCACCTTTTTCAGCGTCGGACCATCTGCGTCAATCAGCAGCTTCGCGCCCGCTGCCTTAATGTTCTGGACAATGCGAACATACTGCTCTTCCTTCATGCCATTGGGGATACGACCTGCCAATACAATTAAGTTTTCCGGCTTCAAATACAGCTTGAGCTTTTCCAGAAAGCGAAGGTAGTCCCCTTCTGTAATCTCCGGACCACGTTCGTTAAAATCGGTACGCACGCCCTTATCCGTGACCACCTGTGTGTTGACGCGTGTTTCTCCTGCAACCTCGGTAAAGTCATGCTGAATACCCAAGCTGGTCAGCGTATCCTTGAGTGAGCGACCATTATTTCCTCCGCAAAAGCCAATCAGACGGCAATCGCCGCCAAGGCAATGAATCGCGCGCGCCACATTCACGCCACGTCCGCCGGCAGACGTAATGCTCTCCCCTACATAGTTAATTCCCTCATACTCAAAATCCGACTCCAAAACCAGTGTGCGGTCAATCGCCGGGTTCAGCGTAATAACAACGATCATGCAAAATCCTCCCCAATGTTCAAGATTCCTATTTATATTATTTTACCAGAAAACGCCGTCCGCTGTAAACGGCTCGTCCAAATTTTGTGTTCATTATTTATGTCTCCTGCCGAACCGGAGCGCAAATATCCTGTATTTTCTCGTCAGAAACGCCGACATCATGCGGTCCATCCTCCACCTCATACAGTTCTTGGCGAATCACACTGAATAAATCCTCCGCCATCGTCAGGATGTTATATTCCTGCGCCTCTGTAATCTCAAACGGAATGTCCGTTGGGTATCGTGTTTCAATATAATAGTTATTCAGCGCTGTGCTTTCTGCCAGATACGATAGGAATCGTTCATCGCAGCTCGCCGCCTGTCGGCAAAGGAACGTCAGGTTATGTCCGTCAAAATGTCGTCCCAAACGGAAGAGCAAATAGCCCTTGAGTGCTTTTTCGATCGCCTGCTGACAGTGAAATGCCACTGCCATCGGGTCTCCGCCCCATGTCAGCAGAATGCGGGCACTCTGCAAATCAGACAGCGCCTTATCCAGCCATTTGTAATAGAACAAGCTATCCGTAGAGCCTTTACGTCTTCTCGCCATAGAGCACCGTCCCCTTCATTTGAATGCGCGAAGCGTAGCTATATGGATTGGCTGTCAATCGCTCCCATTCCTTTGTTGTATACAGGACAAACTGAACCGGAATGTCCGTCTCAATGTTCAGATACAGTTGGCTGAGCAACTTGGCTTTGTTGGTAAAATGATCCAATACAATACAAAAATCCGCCGATTTCAGTGTATGCTGCTCTGCCGTCACTTTTTCTCCATACAAGATGATATACCTCGGAGTACAGCACTTTCGCACTCCCTCCAGAACCGCTGCGCGAATATCCATAACAGATTTCCTCCTTGATGACTGCCAAGCAAGCGTTCTGTCGCTTCGTCCATTACCTCTGCGATTCAATCGCTACATGCGCTTGCAGCTTTTCTTCGTCTCCTGCCACAGCCTGCAAGGTAATACCCCCTCCCTCTTGCTTGCGCAGCAGGGTCAGCGGCGTACCGCAGGCAGTCTCTGCCTTGTAATTTACGGTCATTTCAGAAACATACCAGTCCGGATGCTCCTCCAGCCCAATGGCGTCGGTAAGAATATCAATGGCCTTCACATTGTTCAAATGATGGTTGACATCAATGTCACTGTAGCGCACGGTTCGTTCAAACAGCGGCTTCAAATCATGGCACGGAATTTGGCTCAGCTGCTCCTGAATCCCGTCGATCTGATCCGGAACGTTCAGTCCCAATGCCTTCGGACGCACCAAGCGATGACGAGCAACATCAATAATCGCCCAGCCGGTTACGGCATAGCCAACCTCTTCTTTCCCGACAAAAAAACGGAAATCTCGATACCACAGCGCTCCGCGAATCATGCGCGGCCACGTCACGGCTCGAATCGTTTCATGCTGCATCAACGGTCGATTGACATGGTATTTCATGCGGGACAGCACCCAAAAGGCTCGGCTGGTCTCCCACGCGGCTTTGTCCAATCCCAGTTCTTCCGCATGGCAGGTCGCCAGATCCTGCATAATTCCTACAATCGTCGATGGACGAGCCATTCTCCGCTCATCCACTCCGCCGATCTCCAGTTCATATTCCCGTTCCATTTGATATTCCGGCACAATATGCCCTCCTCTTTTTGGCGATTTTATTTTCCTTTATTATACACGAAAAAACGCAAAATAGAAACTACCGTTTGCCCGATTTGTCGCAATATTACTCCTGCAGTCGCTCCGGACACGCTCCGTGCCTTCCGCTTGCGATTTCCGCCCCTCATTGGATTCTTTTTCCAGTTGCTCAAAGGCAACAAAATAAATTGCAAAATCCCTTTCCCCTCGTTATAATAGAGATGACATTGTCCTGTCATCCATGGACACAAGCAAAAACAACCATTATTCAATGGACCCAAAGGAGTGGAAAATATGAAGGTATTGATGGTAAACGGAAGCCGCCGCGAGAATGGCTGCACCTACACCGCATTGACAGTCATCGCAGAAGAGCTGAAGAACGCCGGTATTGACTCGGAAATTCTTTATGTCGGTCTGAATGCCGTCAACGGAAACATTGACAAGGTGGTAGCCGCTGCAGCAGAAAAGATGAAGGAAGCCGATGGTCTCGTCATTGGTTCTCCGGTATACTATGCTTCTCCGACCGGCGAGGTAATGGCGTTTCTGGATCGTCTGTTCTCCAGCGCTCCGGCAGAGGCATTTCGACTGAAGCCGGCGGCAACCATCGCTTCTGCCCGCCGCGCCGGAACGACCGCAACGCTGGACACCCTGAACAAATATCCGATGTACGCCGAAATGCCGATCATCAGCTCGCGCTACTGGAGCATGGTACACGGCAACGCACCGGAGGATGTCATGCAGGACGCCGAAGGTCTCCAGATCATGCGCACCATCGGTCGCAACATGGCTTGGGTGCTCAAGAACATCGAAGCAGGCAAGCAGGCTGGCATTGCGATGCCGGAGGAAGAAGCCAAGGTTATGACGAACTTTATCCGTTAATTTCTTCTCCGCTGCTTTAGAAAAGAAATAGGCGCTGTGATGAGAGCAAAAACAGCTCTTATCACAGCGTCTTTTCGTTTCTATCGTCAATCTATTTGACTGTTTCGATATGCCTTAGCTTTCCTTTGGGCTGGCTACCAGGAACAGCATATCACTGCCGCCCTCGCTCTCCGGAAATGCGTCATACATTGAGAAATTATACATCAGTCGCTCCGCCGAATAAATGCCATAGCCATCCTGATTGTGGTCAGTCGTATCATACGGATCGGCAACAAGGAATACGTCGTCATTTTCTTCTTCCGTCCCCATCGTGTCATATCCAATGATAATCTGCCAGTGTCCGCCCCAGTCGTTCCAACAGATCATAACCGGCTTTCCGTCCTTCAGCCATCCCTGAATATCATCCATCCAGACCCCGTCCGGATAGTCCTTGGTTGATACAACGTCAAATCCGCCGACACCCTCAAACATATCAATTGCCTGATTCAAGGTCGTTCCCGGATAATCCTTCAGCTTGCCTTTCAGCGAATGCCGCAGCTTTGCGAGGCTTTCTTCGTTCCAGTCGCCGAGCTTTCCGTACCAATTCAGCACCATCAAGG
>CAVBHI010000079.1:0-7277 GCA_963595115.1 bacterium | reverse complement strand
GCCCACTGCCATGCAAAGTTGACGTCATGCGTCGCCACTGCCAGCGCCAGTCCCTGCTGCTCCAGCATTTCCAGATTGCGCTCCAGCAGGCGGTTATTCGCCGGATCAAGTCCCGCCGCCGGTTCGTCCAGCAGCATCAGCTCCGGCTCCATCGCCAGCACGTCCGCAATGGACACGCGCTTTTTCTCGCCGCCCGACAGATACTGCGGCGGACGCAGGCGAAAATCCTCCAGATGCAGGCGTGCAATCGCCTCATCCACGCGGCGGCGCACCTCGTCCTTCGGCAGGCGGAGATTCATCGGACCAAAGCTGATCTCCTCCTCCACCGTTCCTGCCAACAGCTGCACGTCCGGATCTTGAAACACCAGCCCGACGCCGCGGCGCAGGCGGTTGCGCTCTTTGGCGCGGACGCCCACCGGCGCTTCCTTAAACATAACCTGTCCGGACTTTGGTGTCAATACCCCGTTCGCCAATAAGAAAAACGTCGATTTTCCCGCGCCGTTATTGCCCAACACAGCAATTTTCTCTCCGGCGTGAATGGCTACAGAGCAGTCGGACAGTGCATTTCGATGTTCCTCGTAGGCGTAAGACACCTGTTCAAATCGTAATATTTCTTTCATGTTGCAACCTCACCATGTCACAATCACACCCGTCAGCATTGCGATAATCAGCGCGACCGCCCCGACGAGCTGCACACCGGAAACCGGCTTTTTTTCCCGTTCCAAAAATCGAATCTCTCCGTCGTAGCACCGGCTCTCCATCGCGTCCAGACATGCCTCTGCCCGCCGAAAGCTGCGCGCCAGCATGTTGCCATAGATTCTGCCTGTTGTCGCGATGCCCTGCTTGTAGCCGTCAAAGCCCAGACGGCTCGCCGCCGCATCCTTCATCGTGCGGTAGGTGGACAGTAGGATAAAGATATAGCGGTAAATCAACACCGCCAGTTCCAGCACGATTGCCGGAATATGCGCCCTGCGCCCCACGGAAATCAGTTCCGACATTGGCGTGGACAGACTCAGAAAGTACAGGCAGCTGACCGCGCCAAACGCTCGCGCCATAACCAGCCGCGCCCGCACCTGATTTTCCGCCGTCACGCTCAGCCAGCCGTGCCAGAACGCAATGTTCCACACGCCGTCCGCCGAGGGTGCGTATTCCCACAGCAGCACGATGCCGGACAGCAGCAAAAACACCGCTGGAAGCGCAATCAGCGACAGATAATGATCCAAATCCAATCCGCCTGCCGCTACCGTCAGCAGCAGCATGACAAAGAACATCGCCAGCGGCGGCCACGGGCTATGGGACGCGACGCACGCAATCAGCAGTATCAGTACGCCTACCGTCTTAAACGTCGGATTCCACGCCGACAGGCGGGAGTGCTGGGCAAACTGGTCAATCGCCACGATACCGCTGTGCGAATGATGACCAAACAGAATAAAAAAACCGGCGCTCCCGACGCATAACACCGCCAGCGGAATCGTCGAAAGCGTTCCGACAAACAGACAGACCATCAAAAAAGCGGTCAAAATCGCCGTCGTTATTACCAGCATATTCTCACCTCTTTTACAACAGAGCCGAGGACTCCCTGCGGAATCCTCGGCTTGTATCCTGTTTATTCGTAATCGTCCTTATCCTTGGAGTACTTCTTACGTGCGACCAGATAGCCGAAGCCATAGGCAACGACACCGACGCCGATGCCCGTCTGTACGCAGAAGAACAGGCTCTCCACCTCACCCGGCAGTTCGCCGCCGATGAGCTGCTCCAGCACCGGAGTAAACCACGGCTCGTAATCCGTTCCCGTGATCTCTGCGACCTTATCACTGCCGGCGTCGTCACTGCCGCCGAACTCTGCGCCCTTGAGTGCAAACAGTGGAACGAGGGCAATCAATACCGCCAGAATAATTGCGGCGAGAACAAGCGCCTTATTGGAACTCTTTTTCATCTCACTTGCCCTCCTTGATAAAGCCGATGGCACGCAGCTCCGGCTTTGCGTAGTTCTCCAGACCGATGATGATAATCATGGTCAGCAGCCCCTCCAAAATTGCCAGCGGAAGCTGTGTCGGCGCAAAGACACCGAGGAACTGTACCGCACTGGCTGCCACGCCGCCGTTGGCGCTCGGATAAGCCAGAGCCAGCTGGATGCTGGTCACGCAGTAGGTAAACAGATCACCCAGCGATGCCGCAAGGAACACGCACAGGTTCTTCGGCAGCTTCGCCTTTCGGGTGAGCTTATAGAGTATATAGCTGAGAATCGGACCGGCGATCGCCATGCTGAACGTATTTGCGCCCAGCGTCGTCAGACCGCCGTGCGCCAGCAAAATCGCCTGAAATACCAGAACGATGATGCCCAAAATCGCTGCCGCCGGAACGCCAAACAGAATGCTGGTCAGACCGGTACCGGTCATATGGCTGCAACTGCCCGTGACCGACGGAATCTTCAGCGATGAGATGACGAAGACAAACGCGCCCGACATTGCCAGAATCAGCAGCGCCTTGCGCTGTTCCTGTGCAATTCGGCGCACCGAGATGACACCTGCGATCAAAAACGGGATGCAGACGATGCCCCACGCGATGCAGTGAACGCCCGGAAGATAGCCCTCCATAATGTGCATGGCTCCGGCTCTCTGGGGTACACAGAGAAAGGCGCTAAGCACGATTGAAAACGCCAGCAGCAGTTTTTCATAACGCTTCATTTTTTATTTCCTCCTTGTTGATTCCAAAGCCGACATGCTTTTATCGAAAGCGGCTCGGCTTCTCTTCCGCCGCGGCGACAAAAAATACCGTTTGCATCCGCGGCACGGTCGGCGTTTTTCACCGACCGCACTATGCAAAAGGGCAGGTCTTCCGGCTCCAAGCTCCTGCGCCGCGCGTCTCCCTTCCCACAGGCGTACCCTTACCCGCAGTGGCATTCGGACGGCGGCTCGCTCTTTACGGCGGCGGTTCCGCATGGTCTTTCACCATTTCCCTATTCTCCCGTGAGCACGCTCACAGGCACCCTTTTGTTGCAATATATTATATAACACATAAAATAAGTATTGTCAATAATTCTCTTCCCATATTTTCTATACTTATTATTGTGGATTTCTACAAAAAGTGTCCCGCCGCAATCGACAGGACATTCTTCTGCATCACCCAACCCGAAGGAAAGAAAAAGCGCGCATCGCTTCCGATGCACGCCGACAGGAGATGCCGCTTTCCGCATCTCTGTACGCGCCTCCGGTTTCGGCAGAAGCACCGCGCTGTCTCACGTATCTGACTTATCCTCTTCAAGGCTTCACAGTGACCGACTCGCCGGGCTTTTCACCCGATTCCGTGCGCCGCACAATTGCGGCAAAGCAACGTGTTCTGTTTGATTTGTTGCCAGTATAGCACGATTTTCCTGCCAATGCAACCGAACTTTCGCGGTTCAATTCCCTGTGACGAATTCCCGCACGCTTGTCCTCTGTTTTTTTCATATTTTTTCTTTTTTTCTCCCCATTCGCTGCAATTTTATGATATACTGACATCAAGAATCGAAGTTGTTACTATTTGCAGCATTTCTCCGTGCAGCCAGCAAACGAGGATGCGTCAATATTGGGGTAAATTGCACGAGAGGGAGCTGGCGCGCAGCGCGAAACCTCTGCGCAATTCCGACAACGTCCTCGTGCGGCATTGCCTGACGCAACGCGCAAAAGACCGAGAGAAGCCCCTCCGGATGCCGGGCTTCCAACCAAAACTTATTGTAATAGGAGGTTTTCATTTCGTCACACAACACCCGTACAAAATAGGAGGTCAACATGAAAAAACGATTACTCTCCCTGTTTCTATCCGTATGCCTGCTGTGTGCAGGGCTGCCGACAGCACTGGCGGTCGATCTGCCGAACGCGCAGACCGAATCACCGAACACCGCCATCGCTGCAACCGAGGATGCCATTCCGTCTCCCACTGATTCGGATTACGACAAAATCCTGAATGATCGAGCGCGGCGCATCGCCAGCACCGATGTCTCCAAGGCGTATCAGGCGGCGACCAAGCGTTCGTATCCCGCCAAGGCACAGTCCTACGACGTATATAAAACGTATCAATACGTCGCACCCAACGCATATGCCGATCTGACCGACGCGCAGAAGGCGCTATACGATGAAATGCTTCCCAAAATACGCAATCTGGAGTACTTCTCCTACACCGCGAAGGATGACGGCTACGATAAGATGGACGACTCCCTCGTCGCTCTTTCCGCTCTGTTTGAGGATTATCCGGAGCTGGATATTTACTGCGGCTTATTCGACGTCCTCGACGGGGATACCACCATCGCACTGGAGGTGCGCTACTATATGCCGGACAGCTTCACCGACCAGGTTCTGACCACCCAGGAGGAGCTGAATAATCTGCGCTATGAGCTGGATCTGTTTGATGCGGTTTGCGATTATATTGTTGCCGGTATGCCGGAGGGAACGGCGTACAACAAGTACCTGTATCTGGCGTCCTACATCGCCAGCCGCACAGAGTATGACTATGACGCGAAGATGGGACCGCAGATCGGCAACGCCTACGGCGCAATCATGACCGGAAATGCCATTTGCGAGGGCTATTCCACCGCGATGGTCTACCTGTGCAAAAAAGCCAACCTGTATTGCAAAATGGTAAGCGGCTCTTCGCACGAGATGTCTCACGCATGGAATCTGGTCAAGCTGTCTACCGGAACCTATCATGTGGACATCACGTGGTCGGATACCTCCGGCGCAAAGCTTGCCTCCAACGACTGGTATCAGTATTTTATGCTGACGCACGCCGAGATCTATTACGACCACGACATTTCGGACGGCACATTTGCGACCGGCATCACCCTGCCAAAGCCGGAAAAGACATCGGAGAAGCTGTATGTCGGTTCAACCTATCTGGTCAAGGATCTGTCTTACCGTATCATCAAGGGCGCGAAAAACGGCAAGGGCACGGTCGCTGTGTGCGGTGGATTCAAAAAGACTCCGCTCACCAGCCTGACCATTCCGTCCAAGGTAACGATCAACGGTGTCAAGCTCTCCGTCACCGGCATTGACAGCAAGGTACTGCGCAATTGCAAGAACCTGAAAAAGCTCACCCTTGGTACAAAGGTCACTTCGATCGGCAGCTATGCCTTCGCCAACAACAAGTCGCTGAAGGACATTACGATTCGCTCCAAGTCGCTCAAGAAGGTCGGCAGAAACGCGATTCGGAATATCAACAAAAAGGCGGTCATTCACGTCCCATCCGGCAAGCGCAACGCGTACAAAAAGCTGTTCACTGCCAACACCGGTTATAAGAAGACGATGAAAATCACTGCGGCATAATCGCTATCCATCGACCCGAACGGCGTCGCCGTTCGGGTTTTTTCCTGCCCTTTCGATGGGCGCTAAAAATCCCGCTCCTTTCCCTTTGCAGCCAGCCACATTCGGCGCAGCCAATCCGCCGGAACGACCAGAAACGCCAATCCCGCCGTGACCGCCAGCTCACTTGGAAGCAGCGGCACGGTACGAAACAGACTTCCCCCAAAGTACAAAATAATCACCTGCACCACGGCAACCATGCCCATAATCAGCACAAACATGGGATTTTTTCCGATGTGCGCCAGAAGATTCAAACGATGCGTCCGCGCATTAAACGCATGAAAAATCCCGCTGAAAATAAACAGGGCAAAAAACGCTGTGAGCAGCCGAATCGGATCATGAGAATAATCCAGCCACTCCCGTACCGGCGGCAGCCACAGAAACAGCACACACAGCGCGACGGTGAACCCGCCCGCTCCGACGATCTGTCCGGTCATATAGCGGTTGAGCACCGGCTCATCCCGCCGCTTTGGCATTTCGTGCATATATTCCCTCAGCGGCGGTTCTCCGGAAAACGCCAGACCTGCCAGCGTATCCATAATCAGATTGATCCACAGCATCTGCATGACCGTCACCGGTGTGTCAATGCCGATCAGCGGTCCGGCGACCGACACACCGACCGCGCAGACGTTCATGGTCAGCTGAAAGACCAAAAACTTGCGAATGCTTTTGAAAATCGTGCGCCCATACAAAACTGCCCGTGCAATGGAAGCCAGATTGTCATCCGCAATGACAATATCGCCCGCCTCCTGCGCAACCTCCGTTCCGCTTCCCATTGCAAAGCCGATGTCCGCCAGACGCAGAGCGGGCGCATCGTTGACACCGTCGCCCGTCATGCCTGCGACCAGTCCGCACGCCTGCGCCGCCGCCACCAAACGGGTTTTGTCCTGCGGCATCGCCCGCGCCACCACGCGCAGTTCGGGCAATATCTGCCGGAGCTGCTCCTCGCTGAGCGTCTCCAGCTGTCGGTGGTCATAGATTCGATCCTGTTTACTGCACAGCAAGCCCGCCTGCTTCGCCACAGCGCGTGCCGTCTCCACACTGTCTCCCGTGAGCATGACCAGCCGGATTCCTGCCTGTTCCAGCTGGCGCACCGCTTCCGCCGTCTCGCGCCGAAGTGGATCGCGCAGCACCACTGCCGCCGTCAGCATCAGTCCGTCCGGCAGTCCGTGCTCCACGCTCTGCTGGGTTGTGGCAAGCAGGAGCACCCGTCCGCCGTTTTCTGCCTCCCGCGCCATCGCCCGCTGTATTTTTCTGCGATCCAAGCCGCCGGCGCTGCCATTGGGAAGCAGGCAATGTGTGCAGCGCGGCAACAGAATTTCCGGCGCGCCGCGCACCAGCGTCAGCGCCCGATTAGGCAAACGTACCGCCGCATACTTTTTTTCTGAATCAAACGGAATGCGTGCGCCAACCGGCTCCGTCGACTGGCTTGCCAGTGCCGGCAGCACTGCCTGCAGCATAGCGCGGTCGGTTGCGTTGCCGCCGAGCACCCGCACTCCGGACACTGCCGCCGCCGTGTTATACCGCCCGTCCGCACACACCAAGCCAAACAGCGCCGGTGCGCCCCGCCGCAGTCCGGCTATGCCGTCCAGCCGCGTGCCGTCGCCGCACAAAAACGCATCCGCCGTCATACGTCCGCTGGTCAGCGTGCCGGTTTTGTCGGTAAACAGGATATTCAGACTTCCCGCAGTCTCAATGCCCGTCAGACGGCGCACCAGCACATGCCCGCGCATCATGCGCACGACGTTGGCGGACAGCACAACCGTAATCATCATTGGCAGCCCCTCCGGCACGGCCACGACAATCACCGTCACCGCCAAGGTAATCGCATGTAGAATATGGGAAAGCTGGACAGAAAGCGGCTGTTGCAAGCCGTTTTGGACGAAAAACGACAAAAACAAGTCCGATCCTGCCACTAATACGGCAGGATCGGACTTGTTT
>CAVBHI010000078.1:0-2228 GCA_963595115.1 bacterium | reverse complement strand
CGTTGTAGGCATTAAAATGGATACTGACATCCAAATCCACACTGTGCGCGTTGCATTTGCAGACGATATTGGCAAGGTTTGCATTCTGTGTCCGCGCATTCTCATCTGTGCAGTCATAGACCGTATGACCTTCTGCTCTCAGCAATGCAATCAGCTTGTTCTTTACATTGCGGTCTTCACGGGTCTCCGAAAACTGACCGCCTGCGCCCGGGACGCGGTAATTATGTCCCGCATGTATGTTAATCTTCACTGCTTATCTTCCTTTCCCTGTAATACTTCAATGACCTGTGAGAGTTTTTCCGGCACCGGCACGCCCATCAGTCCGGCGTTTTCTGTGATGCTGATTACCTCGTTAATCGCATAGCCAATAACTACTGCGTCGCGTGCTACGCTGGTACCAATCAGCTGATCGACGCACTGCGCAACCAGCACAATCACCAGCACCATGCCCTTCTTACACAAGCCTTTCCAGCCGACCAGGCTTTCCAGACCGCCGCCTGCGGTCTTTTTTGATGCGTGGAACACACCCGCCACCATAAGACCGGTGATATAATCCACTGCCATCAGCAGGATCAGGAGCATTAACCCCGTGTCCCAGCCGCCGAACAACGACGCAATCAAACTGCCTGTGCAGCCTAACGCCGTGCAAAGCGTCAGCTTACCAGTGATCTTTTCTCCGCCGACACAGCTCGTAGTGTCCCTGCTGCTTCCACCACGCAATCGGGCTGTGCTCGACCGCTCGTTCAAATGCACCTTTTTCAAATGCCGACCGCACGCCCGCCGGAAGCGCCCGAAGCATCTGCAGCGGGCTGTATACCGCCGCCGCGCGGAGGTAGGAAAACGGCTGCTGGACAATGACGCTCAGGTTCGCGCCGACCGCCGCCGCCTTAAAGTTGCGCAGCAGTTTGTTCAATAGCGCCGTTCCCTGCCCTTGGGAATCAATGCCGCCGTTCAGGTCTACCATCAGCTTCTTGAAGTATTCCGTTCCAACCTTGCCGCCGAACCGCTGCCTGATCGCGTCTTGTGCCGTCGTGTTCTGCACCGTGCGAGACAGCACTTGCAGCGCGTCCTTTTCGCTGAATTTGCGCTGTTTGTAGTTGTAAATACGGTTGATGTCTTCCATCGCTTCGCCGAATGCGATAAACTGCGTCATCTCGTCAAAGTGACCATAGTACAGGTCAAAGAAGCTGTTCAGCTCAATTGCGCTGCTTACCATCTTCTGTCGCGTTTTCAGCATTCCCAGATGGTTTACCGCGTTCATGTCCGCTCGCCGCTGCTGCTCGGTCTGCGTCTCTCTCACGCCGTAGCTCTTGATCGGGAAGTAGTTTTTGTTCACAAACATCTGGTATCCGTACCGGCGTACCGTCACCTTGTTTCCGTCCTCCGCCATTTGGTTCATGACCTTGTGCAAATCGTCCGCAACCTGCTTCTGTTCTGCCGTCAGTGTTCCGATCAGGCGCTCTATGTCGTTTTCCGTCAGCTCATGTGCGCCCGTGCCGCTCGTCTGTTTCTCAGAGAGCTTTCCTTTCTGTTTCACGCTGCCCTCTTTGATGCCGCTGCGCAGCAGGTGCTTTAGCGCCTGCTCGTCCTTGCCTTTCTTTTTCGGTTTAACCGAAATCCATAGGTAAAAAAATAATCTGTGAATAACTCACATGATACAGCTGTTCAATCTGACGCAGCATCGGAATATCAGGGTATGATTTTCCTTTTTCATAATTTCTCAGCGTATCAGCCGTAATATTGAGGATTTTAGCCGCTTCCTCTTGATTCAAGCCACTTAATTCTCTGGCTGTTTTGAGTGTAAGCCGCATTCCTTCCGGTCTGTTCATTGTCATCACCTCCTGAACGCAAGGTTAGTATAATTCGGTTTTACCGAAAAGTCAATACTTTTCCGAAAATTTTTCGGTTTTTCTTGAAATCTTTTCGGTTTTGCCGTATAATACAGAAAAGGAGATGATAGCATGAGTTTAGGCAATAAAGAAACCATGGCGAAAAACATCAAACGTTTAATGGCTGAAAATCAGGTAAACGCAACTGATATATGTACCGCTCTTGGTTTCAAGGCTCCTACATTTTCCGATTGGGTACACGCTAGGACATATCCTAGAATAGATAAAATTGAAATGATGGCTAATTACTTCGGCGTTTCAAAGGCGGACTTGGTAGAAGACTATCTCCCTACCAACGCTATCCCCTACGCACCAACCCAGCGCATCCCTATATTAGGA
>CAVBHI010000077.1:0-3257 GCA_963595115.1 bacterium | reverse complement strand
CTACAGGAAAAGGAATATACTTTGACCGACGGCACATCGGAGGAGGATGCGGCGGAGGCAATCGGCGGGTACATCAAGCAGTATTATTCGCTGCGTGGCATGGCGCCGGGGCTGATTTTACTGTCGCATGAGATTGAAGATATGGACGCGGTGGCGGAGTTTTTGACCTCGGTGGCGGGGCGCAAGGTGACACTGTCCGTGCCGCAGCGTGGACGTCGGCGGGAGCTGATGGAAATTGCGCGGAAAAATGCACAAGAGGAGATTGTCCGTGTCGAGACCGGGCGAGAGAAGCGATTAAAGTCGCTGGAGCTGTTTGGACAGATGATGGGGCTGGAGCATGTACCGGAGACGATGGAGGCATATGATATTTCCAATCTGTCCGGAACAAATACGGTTGGTTCTATGATTGTATTTGAACGTGCACAGCCGAAAAAGAATCGTTATCGTCGATTTAAAATTCGCAGTGTGGCGAATGGACAGGATGACTATCAGGCGATGGAGGAGATGCTGATTCGTCGAATGCAGCGATGGGCGGACGGCGATGAACGGTTCTCTGCTTTGCCGGATGTCTTTTTGATTGACGGCGGCTTGGGTCACGTTCGGGTGGCAAAGCGCGTAATGGATCGCTTTGCGTGCGATCGACCTGTGTTCGGGATGGTGAAGGATGACCATCATCGAACACGCGGTCTGGTAGCGCCGGATGGTCGAGAGTTTGGCATTGCGACCGTGCCGGCGGTGTTTGCATTAGTTGGACGAATGCAGGAGGAAGTACACCGGTTTGCAATTGAGTATCAGCGCAGTCTGCGCGGCTCAAGCACAATGAAATCACAGCTGGAGAGCATTTCAGGTGTCGGACAAAAGCGACGAGAACAGCTGCTGCGGCAGTTCAAAAGTATTTCTGCCATTCGTGCTGCCAGTGTGGATCAATTGGCAGAGATTGTTCCGAAGAATACCGCACAGGCGGTTTATGACCATTTCCACAAAGAGGAGGAACTCAAATGAGGGTAATCAGCGGGTCTGCACGCGGCAAGCGTCTGACTCCGGTACCGGGGAAAGACACACGACCGACAACGGATCGTGTGAAGGAGTCAGTATTTAATATTGTACAGAATTATGTGAGGGACGGCGAGATGCTGGACTTGTTTGCGGGAACCGGTCAGATGGGGATTGAAGCATTGAGCCGCGGAGCGGCGCACGCCGTATTCTGTGATGCAGCGCCGAAGGCATTGGCGGTGCTTCGCAAAAATATTGCCGATGCTAAGGTGCAGCATAGAGCGGAAATCATCGGACGAGACTATGAAGCCGCGCTGCAATCGCTGCGCGGAAGACAGTTTGACATTATCTTTCTGGATCCGCCGTATGGTGGAGAATTGTTAAATTCTTCCCTAAAGTTGTTAGAATTGTTTGACATCCTGCGTTTGGGTGGTATAATAATATGCGAAAGCTCTATAAATGACGAGATCCGATGCCCGGATAGTATGGTCGTGCGCAAGCAATATAAATATGGAGCAATTCGTCTGACGGCAATTGTCCGTGCAGAGGAAGACGAAAACACAGTTCCCTGATGTTGTGGAACGGAAAGGCTGTACGATGAGAATCGGAATCTATCCCGGAAGCTTTGACCCACCGACGCTGGGTCATCTGAATATTATTCAGCGGGCGTCTGTCTTATTTGACAAGGTAATTGTTGCAGCAATGCTGAATGGCTCCAAGAAGTCCGCGTTTACGCTGGAGGAAAAAGCGGATTTTCTGCGCCGTATGACAAAGGAGCTGCCTAATGTTGAGGTGGATACGTTCAGCGGGCTGTTGGCGGATTATGTCGCAGAAAAGAATGCGTGTGCGATTATTAAGGGACTGCGCGCAGTATCCGATTTTGAATATGAATTTCAGATGGCGTTGGCGAATAAAAAACTAAACGAAAATGCGGAAACGGTTTTCCTGATGACCGATCAGAAATATCTGTATCTGAGTTCGACGATTGTGCGTGATATTGCACGGCATCGCGGTGATATTTCCGGCTTTGTCTCTCCGGAAATTCGAGACGACATTGTGCGCAAGCTGGGGGAAGGCGAATAACACTGCTGTTTGTACCGACAGAGGGCAGGCGTGAGGAGGATAATTAGACTATGATGATTGTATTGGAAGATCTGGTAAATTCCCTGTATGAGACCATTCAGGATGCAAAGAATGTACCGCTGAGCGGAGAAAAGTGCATCATTGAACGGGAACAGGTATTAGATATTTTGGATGAGATTCGCGCTAACCTGCCGAGTGATCTCAAGATGGCGAGGGAAATTGTGGAGACGCGCAATGCCTACATGGAAGAGGGTCGCAGGGAAGCGGCGGAGCTGCGCAGTAAGGCGGAGGAATACGTCCGTAAGACCGTCAATGAAAGCACCATTATTGCAGCGGCGAACGAACAGGCGCAGGAGATTGTGGCAAATGCAGAAGAGCAGGCGGCACAGATTCGACAGGCGCTGGAACGCTTTTGCGAGGAGCGTCTGAATGCAACGGAAGCCTGCGCAGCAGCTTCGTTGGATGAAATTCGCAAATGTCGTCAGCAATTTTTGATGACGGCGCAGGGACAACAGAAGTAAAGAATCACAGAACGTAAAATTGCTTAAAAAAAGAGCCGCTTGTGCGTATGCTCCTTGCAGGATTTGCTTTGGGAGCTGCGTCGCAGCGGCTCGTTTGAATTAGTCAACAGACTTGTATGGAATAAAAACAGATTGGGACGAAACAGCTAACTTTGAGCATATGATTTTGTCCTTTTCATGTGATGTTCTGAGGAAAATACGATAGTGGTACAGCAGAGGTGGAAACAGTCGTCAGACGTGTCATACCTCTGCTTTTGATTTTCCAGAGAAGAGAAGTGGAGAAAACGACGGAAACAAGGAGGTGAAAATGGCAAAAAAATAATATAAGAGAAGTACGAATTTTCTGGTTTTCCGAAAAAAGTGATATTTCGCGAACGAGTGTTCGGAATTGCAGAAAATAGGGGAAATTACCCAAAAGACTCGGCTTAAACAGAAAAAAAAATTATAATCATCTTGCAATTCTTGATATGGAATCGTATAATAAATTTATAGTTGGAGCAAAGTGGAGCGAAAGCCCATGGATGACCACAGAGCGGAGCGGGAGGGGTGACGGTGAAGGGTGAGTACCAACATACACTCGACACAAAAGGTCGCCTGTTTATCCCTGCGAAACTGCGTGAGGAGCTGGGAGAACATGCCGTCATTACCAGAGGACTGGAT
>CAVBHI010000076.1:0-2163 GCA_963595115.1 bacterium | reverse complement strand
TCGTCATAATGTGCGTGCGTGTCAAACAACATCGGCTTTTACCCCATCTCCATACAGCTCTTCCTCTGTCAGCTGACGTATCACGCGGCACGGATTTCCTGCCGCCAACACGCCCGACGGAATATCGCGGTTGACCACACTGCCCGCACCAATGATTGTATTGCTGCCAATTGTCACACCGGGCAAAACGGATACGCCTGCACCGATCCACACATTGTCGCCGACCGTAATCGGATACGCATATTCCAGTCCTGCATTGCGCTGTATCACATTCCGCGGATGCTCTGCGGTATAGAAGCCGCAGTTTGGCGCTACAAACACATAGCTGCCCAACCGAATCTCTGCCTCATCCAGCATCACACAGTTGAAATTTAAAAAAGAGCTGTCGCCTATATGAATATTCACACCGTAATCACACCAAAACGGTCCGATCATGCACACCGTCTCTGCCGCGTGAGGCAGCAGCTGATGAAACAATTCCGCCTTCTCTTCCGTTTGCGACGGCAGCAGCTGATTGTACCGCACGCAAAGATCTCTGCATTTTGCTCGCAGCGCAAGCAGCTCCTCGTCATAGTTTCCGTCGTACAGCAAGCCTTTCCCCATTTTTTCACGTTCTGTCATTTGTCTCCTCCATCCAAAAAACAACCGACAGCGAATCCGCTGCCGGTTGTTTGCTTCTCCATTATCGAATCTTGCAACCGGACGGTACGCCATCCACAAAGATGACCTTCACACCCTCCGGCGTGTCTGCCGCCAGAATCATGCCCTGACTCTCCACGCCGCGCAGCTTTGCCGGTTTCAGATTCGCCACGAGGATAACCGTCTTTCCGACCATCTCCTCCGGCGTATAGTACTCTGCAATGCCGGACACAACCTGCCGCTTCTCTTCTCCCAGCTCCAGCTGGAGACAGAGCAGCTTGTCAGACTTCTTTACCGGCTCACACGCAACCACCTTGGCGGTCTTGAGCGAAACCTTGGCAAAGTCATCAATATTGATGACCAAATTCGCCAGTTCCTCTTCCTTTGCCTTCTTTTCTGCTTCCTTTGCAGCCTTTTCCGCCGCCTTCTTCTGCTTAGTCTGATGGTCGTCGAGGAACTCCAGCTCCTTCTTCATGTCAATGCGCGGGAACAGCGCAGCGCCCTTGTGGACTTCTACATCCAGCGGCAGCTTGCCAAACTCTCCTGCGGTTTCCCAGACATACAGCTCCGATGCCGCGCCGATCTGTTCGCGAATTTTCTCCGCCGAATCCGGAATAAACGGTGTCAGCAGCGTGCCGCAGATACGGATGGTTTCCAACAGATTATACATGACACGTGCCAGACGCGGCTTATTTGCCTCGTCCTTTGCCAAAATCCACGGCGCGGTCTCGTCAATATACTTGTTGGCACGGGAAATCACCTTAAACACTTCAATCAGAGCGTTCTGGAATGCATAGGCTTCCATCTGCTCCTCATACGCCGCACGCAAACCGGATGCCATCGCAACCAGCTCATCGTCCAGTGCATCACCGGTCTGCTCGGTCGGCAGCTTACCATCAAAGTATTTCTCAATCATGGAAACGGTGCGGGAAACCAGGTTGCCCAGATCATTTGCCAGATCGGCATTGATGCGGTTAATCAGCGCTTCGTTCGAGAACACACCGTCCGAGCCGAACGGGAATTCACGCAGCAGGAAGTAACGCAGCGTATCTACACCATAGCGTTCACACAGGAATACCGGATCGACCACATTGCCCTTGGACTTAGACATCTTTCCGCCGTCCAGCAGCAGCCAGCCGTGACCAAACACCTTCTTCGGCAGCGGCAATTCCAAGCTCATCAGCATTGCCGGCCACAAAATGGAATGGAAACGAACAATTTCCTTGCCGACAAAATGGACATCCGCCGGCCAGTACTTGTCAAAATCATGGTACTTGTCGTTGCCATAGCCCAGCGCCGTGATATAGTTGGTCAGTGCGTCCAGCCAAACATAAACGACATGCTTCGGGTCGGAGGTTACCGGAATGCCCCAGTCAAACGAGGTACGGGAAACACAGGTATCCTCCAGACCCGGCTTGATGAAGTTGTTCATCATTTCCTTCGCGCGGGAACCAGGCTGAAGCCAATCCGGATTTTCCTCATACAGCTTCACGATTTGGTCAACGTATTTGCTCTGCTTGAAGA
>CAVBHI010000075.1:0-5002 GCA_963595115.1 bacterium | reverse complement strand
CCTATACGTTTGAGGCAGTTGGCGCACGAAAAGCCAATCTGATTGATGATGCGGAGATTGCCAAGGTGGAATGTGACTCCTGCCCGGGCTGTGGCTCGTGCTCTGGTATGTATACGGCAAACTCAATGAACTGCCTGTGTGAGGCGATCGGCATGGCGCTTCCGGGCAACGGTACGATTCCGGCCGTTTACTCTAACCGTATTCATCTGGCGAAGCATGCCGGCATGAAGATCATGGAGCTGATTGAGAAGGACATCAAGCCGCGTGACATCGTTACGGATCTGTCCATTCACAATGCGCTGGAATGCGAAATGGCACTGGGCTGCTCGACCAACACAGTTCTGCATCTGCTGGCAGTTGCGCACGAGGCTGGTCTGAAGATTGACCTGAACACAATGAATGAAATCTCGGCGAAGACTCCGAACCTCTGCCATCTGGCTCCGGCTGGACGTACCTATATTCAGGAGCTGAACGAAGCAGGTGGCATTTATGCGGTCATGAACGAGCTGTCGAAGAAGGATCTCATTGAGAAGGATGCTCTAACGGTAACGGGCAAGAAAATGGGCGAGAATATTGCGAACTGTCCGAACAAGAACCCGAATGTCATCCGTCCGATTGACAATCCATATATGCAGACTGGCGGCATTGCCATTTTGTGGGGCAACATTGCCAAGGAGGGCTGTGCGGTAAAGCAGAGCGCAGTTGCGCCGGAGATGATGAAGCACACAGGTCCGGCGCGTGTGTTCAACTCGGAGGATGAGGCGATTGAAGCCATCTACGGCGGCAAGATCAACAAAGGCGATGTGGTGATTATCCGCTATGAAGGACCGAAGGGGGGACCGGGCATGCGAGAGATGCTGAACCCGACCTCTGCGCTGGCTGGTATGAAGCTGGATAAGGATGTTGCGCTGATTACGGATGGACGCTTCTCCGGCGCTTCCCGCGGTGCATCTATTGGTCATGTCTGCCCGGAGGCGGCAATGGGCGGTGAAATCGGTCTGCTGAAGGAAGGCGACATTATCGAGATTGATATTCCGAACCGCAGCGTCAACGCAAAGGTATCGGAGGAAGAGTTTGCCGAGCGCCGCAAGACCATGACCCCGCTGGAGCCGAAGGTCAAGACGGGTTGGCTGGCACGGTATGCGCGTCTGGTTACTTCAGCAAATCAGGGTGCTGTGCTCCAGTAATCCATAAAATAATAGTTTCCTGTCTGATTTGAGCTGTGCGCGACGTATTTCGTGCGCAGCTCATTCCGATATGCGCTTTTTGAATTAGGAGGAATGTGAAATGACACGTGCAGAAAAAGCGGCGCAGCTGCATCAGAAGGGATACAATTGTTGTCAGGCGATTGTGTGTGCCTTTTGTGACACGATTGGATTGGCGGAACAGACGGCGTTTCGTATTTCCGAGGGAATGGGACTTGGCGTGAGCGACACCTATGGCACGTGCGGCGCTGTGACCGGCATGGCAATGGTTATGGGAATGAAGAATAGCTGTGGCGACTTAAATGCGCCAAACTCGAAGGCTGATACCTATAAGAAGGTGCGCGCGTTGAATGAGACATTCCGCGCCAAAAATGGTTCGACGATTTGCCGCGAATTAAAGGGAATGGATACCGGAAGAGTTCTGCGTTCCTGCCCCGGATGTATTGAGGATGCGGCGGTAATCCTTGCGGAGCAGCTGGGAGAAGAAAAGAAGTAACAAAATGCTACGAAATTATTAACGCTTTTTTAGCATAAATTCTCAATCAAAACACTTGAAAAGTGTGCGGATATGTGTTAGTATCTTGCCATAGGACAAAGGCGTCTAAAGCGTAATTGCTTTAGATGCCTTTTCTGTTTTGTGCAGAGCGTTTTGCAGGTTGGTGTTCTTATTCCTGCAAATAAGTTCACGCACATCGGGTTCAGCCGGAAGAACCTTAAACATGCATGGAAAAAGATGATTCATCAATATTACGGAGTAGAAAGGGTTTTTGATTATGAATGCAGGGGATACTGGCTTCATGCTAATTTGCGCCGCCCTCGTCTTTTTCATGACGCCGGGCTTGGCGTTCTTCTATGGCGGTTTGGTAAGAAGAAAAAATGTTTGTAACACAATGATGGCTTGTGTGTTTATCATGGGCTTATCGGTTGTAATGTGGGCGCTGTTTGGCTATTCTTTGGCGTTTGGTGGCAACCACGGCGGCATTATTGGTGACTTACGTTGGTTTGCGCTGAATGGTGTCGGCTGGGAGACAGGTCCGTATGCGGATTCGATTCCGCACTTGGTCTACTGTGCGTTCCAGATGATGTTTGCTATGATTACACCGGCGCTGCTGACCGGCTCGCTGGTTGGACGTATGAGATTTAAGGCGCTGTTTTTCTTCGTTATTCTTTGGTCGATTCTCGTCTATTACCCGCTGGCGCATATGGTCTGGGGCGAGGGCGGACTGCTTGGCTCTGTCATCGGTGCGGTTGACTTTGCAGGCGGTGACGTTGTACACATCAGTTCCGGTATCAGTGCGTTGGTTCTGGCAATTGTCTTGGGTAGACGCAGAGGATACGAGCATACGACCTATCGTATCCATAATATTCCGTTCGTTGTATTGGGCGCTTGTATGCTGTGGTTTGGATGGTTTGGCTTTAACGCTGGCAGTGCGCTGAAGGCAGATGGTCTGGCGGCACATGCGTTTATGACCTCCGCAATTGCGTCCGCTGCTGCGCTGCTGTCGTGGATGCTGATTGATGTCATCCGCAATGGCAAGCCGACATTGGTCGGTGCATCTACCGGTATGGTTGTCGGTCTGGTTGCGATTACGCCGGGCGCAGGCTTTGTCACCATGTGGTCGTCCTTTATTATCGGCGCGCTGGTCAGCCCGATTTGCTACTTTGGTGTCGGATTTGTTAAGAAGAAGCTGAAGATTGACGATGCCCTTGATGCGTTCGGATGCCATGGCATTGGCGGTATCTGGGGCGGCATTGCAACCGGTCTGTTTACACAAACGTCGATCAACAGCGTTGCTCGTTGGGATGGTTTGGTATTCGGTGATTATCATCTGTTCGTGGCACAGATTATTGGTATTTTGATTACCATTGCGGTTGCTGTTGTCGGTACACTGATTTGTGTTGCGGTTGTACGCGTCATCTCCCCGCTGCGTGTCAGCACGCGAGAAGAGCAGGTTGGTCTGGATATTTCCCAGCATGGTGAGAGTGCATATCCGTGCTTCAACGGTCTGGATCAGTGATAAAACGGAGGTATTTGCGTTATGATGATTAAGGTAGAAGCCTTTGTGCGTGAGGACAAGTTTGAAGATGTCAAAGCGGCATTGAATGCCATTGGTGTCAACGGACTGACGGTATCTCAGGTTATGGGATGCGGCGTGCAGAGAGGATATAAGGAAATTGTCCGTGGTATGCAGGTTGATATGCAGATGCAGCCGAAGCTGAAATTTGAGATTGTTGTCTCCTCTGAGGAATGGGAGGAAAAGACGATTGCCGCTATTGAAAAGGCAGCGTATACCGGCGACCCCGGTGATGGCAAGATTTTCAGCTATGAAATCCGCCGTGCGCAAAAGATTCGCACGAAGGAAACCGGCTATGACGCCATTCAGGCGACGGAGTGATAGATAACCGTTTCAATATCTTGGATGAAAACATAAACAAGGACGATCCCGCTGAATCAAAAGCCCGATTCAGCGGGATTGTCGCTATTGCATTGATACGCTTTATGCAGAGCGTTCTGCTACTTTTGCGGTAGAAAAGAAGGGGAAAATCGATGGTTTGTTAAGCTTGTGTTAAAAATGGGGGGGGGACGGCAAATTGTATAGGAAGTCTTGCCTTTTACTCAAAAATACGTTACAATGCAGATGAAATTGAAACGATATCGAACGATAGACGCGTGACAAAAAGGAGGAGCAATATGAAAAAACAAGTATGCAGCAGTCTGTTGACGCTGAGTATGACGGCGAGTATTCTGTCACCGGCGGCAATGGCGGCGGAGATTAGCGTACCCGATGACAATCAGAATGCCATCGCGGCGGTGTCGGACACGGGCAGCTCGTCGGCGAACAACGACATAACCGTGAACTGGGGCGAATTGGAAGAAGGAACGCTCGGGGATATTGAGTCGGGTACCCTCGATTTGTCCGGAAATTCCGAGAATAGCGACGAAGAAGACGAGAGCGAGGAATCCGGTCCTTATTCGTACGAGGTTGACGAAGAAACCAACGAAGTGTGTATCACGAAGTACAACAGCGCAACGGACACCGGAGCTGCCATTCCTTCGGAAATTGATGGCAAGCCGGTGACCAGCATCGGCGCAAATGCTTTTTCGGGATGTGATAAGCTGACGTGGGTTTCGATTCCAAAGAGCGTGAAGAGCATTGGCGAGGGTGCGTTTCAGGACTGCGGATTGCTGAAAACCGTATATTATGGCGGCGCGAATCCTTGGGATTGGAAAACTGTAACGAAGGGAGAAAACAATACGCCACTGGATGAAGCTGTGAAGAAGTACAAATCCCTTCGTTCTGGCGATTATCTCTACCAGACGGATGACAACAACCAAGTGAGCATTAAGGGTTATGTCGGCGAGGATACCAATCTTGAGATTCCGGGTACGCTGGAGGGCAAAACGGTAATAAGCATTGGTTCTGATGCATTTAAGGACATGAATACCCTCGAATCTGTCACGATTCCCGATAGTGTGACCAGCATTGGCGCGTATGCGTTGAGAGACTGTAGCAGTCTGACTTCGGTCGAGATTCCGGAGAGCGTGACCAGTATCGGGGATTACGCGTTTAAGGGTTGCTCCAAGCTGAAATCCATCACGATTCCGAACAAGGTAACGAGTATTGCTGATGATACATTCAATGGCTGTACCAGCCTGACCTCAATCAATCTTTCGACTGCATTGACAAGCATTGGGGCAGGTGCATTTGAAGGCTGCTCCAATCTGACTGCAATTAATATTCCGACCACTGTGGCGAGTATCGGTGCACGTGCGTTTCAGAACTGAGAGAATCTGA
>CAVBHI010000074.1:0-2145 GCA_963595115.1 bacterium | reverse complement strand
CTCTATGGTACTGGTTTCCATGGCGCACTGCGTCCCAACGGAGCGCACGCCTGTCAGCGAATGAATGGTCACACTGCACCCGTCATTGCTCTGGATCTTCCCAGCGGCTGTAATGCTGACACCGGAAAAGCCGCTTACGATGCCGTACAGGCGGCACATACCGTCGTTTTCGATTCTTGGAAGCATATCCATCAACCGGCTGCCCGCAATTGCGGGGTTTGCCACTTGGTAAACATTGGAATTCCAGAAAGTTGCCACGAAAATTTGTAACAGCATCTTGACTTTGCACAAAACAGTGCTATAATAGAGAAGTCAAGGGCTTGTAGCTCAGCTGGGAGAGCGCCGCGTTCGCAACGCGGAGGTCGAGAGTTCGATCCTCTTCAGGTCCACCATTCCCCGTTGTTTCCATTGAAGCAACGGGGCTTTATTTTTTTGAAAACGTCTCATTCTTCTCATCGCCGGTTCTGACAATTGAGAAAAAGGAGAGGCTTCTTTGCGAAGTCTCTCCTTTCTTATCTCATGCATAGAAAAAACATTATGCCTCATGACAAATTCGTGCCTTTACCAGTCTACGACGAATCTGCGGCGCTGCAACGGCGGCAACCACCATTTTTGCTAAATCAAGTGGAATGAATGGCAGCACACCTGCCGCCAGTGCCGCCATCATCGGCAGATTTGCTTGATACGCCAGCCAGACTGTACCGAATGTATAGCATACCGCCGTACCTAAAATCATCCCGAGCATGCTCCACACAAACCGCTGATGCATGCGATCAATGAACCATCCGCAGAGCAGTGCCATTAAGATAAAACCGATCAAATAACCACCAGTCGGACCAAACAGCTTACCAAAGCCGCCGGTAAAACCGGAAAAAACCGGAACTCCCGCCATACCGATGAGCAGATACACAATATAGCTGATCGTTGCGCGTTTACCGCCCAGAATATAGACGGCAAGATATATCGCCAGATTGGTCAAGGAAATCGGCACGGGTCCAATTGGCAGAGACAACGGACCGAGCACACATATTACCGCCGCCATAATGGCAATTAGCGCCATCTCGCGAACACTCCATTTACTTTCCATTACATATCACTCCTGTGAAATTCGTTTCTTCTGGTATTGTACACATCCTTCTCCCTATTGTCAACACATTTTCCGTTTCAGGTTGACGCAAATGTTCTTTTGCCAACAATCTATTCGATTCGGCAAAGTTACCGCTTACCCTCCGCACGCAAAACGTCCCGTTCCGGTCAGCCAATCGGCTGACCGGAATGGGACGCAATTAGTCCATTTATTCCGCGAATGACAGCTCTACAATTTCCTGCAAGGCGTGCTTCAACCCCTCCTGTGTTTGTTCCGGCGTGATGTCCATTCCCTCCGCCGCAATACAACGGCAATCGGTAATACCAAACAGATGGGTACACAGCGCCTCCACATAGGCAAAGCCCAGATTGCAATCCTGCAAATAACCGCCACAGCTCGTCAGATACAGCAGAGACTTCGCGCGACACATGCCCGTCGGCGTTCCGTTATCAAGATAGCGGAACGTAATGCCTGCCACACAGATATGCTCCAAATAAACTTTCAACACCGCCGGAAATGCCAAATCCCAGTACGGCGCCGCAATAACAATCCGGTCTGCCTGTGCAAACTGCTTTGCCAGCTGGTAAGCTTCCGTCCTTCCCGCCTGCACGGCGCACTGCCGTTCCTCTACGTCTGCTCCGGTCAGCGGCGGGAGCTTTTCCTTGCTCAATGTCAGTGTCTCAACCTCTGCATCCGGAAACGACGCCTGATACTGTGCCAGCGTTTTTTCCAGTAAAATTTGGGTACGAGAAATTTCTTTATCCCGCATACAGCTGTCAATCACCAAAATTCTCATGTATGCTCTCCTCTATGTTCCAGAAAACTCAGCAGGAATTTCTCCGCCAAGCTACCCGGAAAGATCGCCTTGCGCGCCTCATCGAAGGAATACCAGCGTGCATAGTCCACTTCATCCGTCTTATGACTCAGATCCTCCGTGTCCGCCACGCAGGAAAAGTTGACCATCAAGGTATTGCTCGGTTCAAAGAACTGACTCTTGTTAAAGCGAACCTGTCCGACATGCAGACCAAGCTCCTCCTCCACCTCGCGCACAACAGTGT
>CAVBHI010000073.1:0-7612 GCA_963595115.1 bacterium | reverse complement strand
CCGGAAATCATCGGCTCCCAGCGGATCAGACGGGCTACCAAATACGCCATGCCGACCAATGCCAGCATCCACAACGCCATGCGCAGAACATTTCCCTGACAATAATCCAAAATCACATTGCGCAGATCATCTGCCTTTGCCAATGCAATGCGGTAAAAAATCGTCACCAATCCGGCGACGATACCGACCAAAAGCCCTTCGCCCAGCATAATCGTGCGCATAGAATCATAGCGATTCAGCATCTGCCGGATCGGCATACGGGACTGCTGCTTCATCTCAAATCTCCTTTAACTGCCATTTACACTCTCCGTTTCTAATATTTTTATTACACATGAACTATTTTACCGCCCCATACCGCTTTTGTACATGGTTTTTTTACAAACTATTTGTTTCTTTTTTCTATGCTTTATTGTATAATACTGCTTGTAATCGAGGATATATCCTCATTGGAGGCATGTATTATGAATCAAAACAATTACCCATACGGTTCTTATGATGTCCGACCAGCGGAAACGCTGTCGCGCTACACATCCAAGACCTTTGGCTGGATGTTTGTCGGTCTGCTCCTCACCTTTGCCGTATCCATCGGCACACTGATGAGCGGACTCTATGTTATTATGGCATCAAGCTATGTTCCGTTTCTTCTTGCCCTGTGCGAAATCGGCGTTGTTATCTATCTGTCCGCCCGCATTCGCAGCTTGAGCGTTGGAGCGGCGCGCGGTCTGTTTTTCGCCTATGCGGTTTTGAACGGCATCACTTTCAGTTCTCTGCTGGTGTATTACTCCGTCTCATCGTTGATTCTGGTATTTGGTATGACGGCAGTTTTCTTCGGTGTCATGGCGGTGTATGCTCACTTCACAAAGGCAGATCTCAGCTATCTCCGTCCGGTTTTGGTCGGCGGTCTGAGCACGCTGCTGATTCTTATGCTGCTGTCGATGTTTCTGAATCTTTCTGCATTTTCTACCGGCATCTGCCTGCTCGGCGTTCTGCTGTTTATCGGCTTTACCGCGTATGACACGCAGAAAATCCGCCAGAATTACTTCTACTATCAGGGCAACGCAGAGCTGTTGGAAAAAGCGTCTATTTTTAGCGCATTGCAGCTATATCTGGACTTTATCAACCTGTTTTTGTATCTGCTCCGTCTGTTTGGACGCCGCAGCAACTAAAGCAGGCATTGTAACTTTCTTTGTTCACGGAAGAATGCTGTGGGCGGTTTCCTTTCCGCTCACGGCATTCTTTTGGTTTCGTGACAATAGTTGTGGTATAACAAACACGCTTTCAGCCCCTGATTTTATTATTGCAGCCCTCCGCAAATCCGTTCCACACTTTAGCACCCCGACAACGACACGTCTCAAAAAGTTCACGCGAGCAATTGACAGCGGTTCATGTGCAGGATATACTTTGATTATTATCGGTATTACAACAAGGAGTTTGTGCATGAATATTCAGATATTTGGAAAAAGTAAGTGTTTTGACACCAAAAAAGCGGAGCGCTATTTTAAAGAACGGCGCGTAAAATATCAGTCGATTGATGTTGTCCGCTATGGCATGAGTAAGGGAGAATTCACCTCTGTCTGCCGCGCTGTCGGTCTGGAAGCATTGATCGACCCTAAGAGCAAAGAGCCGGATGCCGCTATGCTCCCCTACCTTGCCAGCGATGAAGCCAAGATAGAAAAGCTGTTGGACAATCCAAAGCTATTCAAAACTCCCATTGTCCGCAACGGGAAACAAGCCACTGTGGGCTACTGTCCGGAGATTTGGAAGACATGGGAATGATACCGCATTTTATCACCGAGACAACGGATCTCTGGACGTCCCTCCAAAAGGAAACGCGTCCCATTGTCCTGTATGGTATGGGCGATGGCGCAGAAAAAATACTTGCTGTATGTGCAAAAAAAAATATTCCGATTTCCGGAATATTTGCGTCTGATGAGTTTGTCCGCGGGCATTCCTTTGCCGGCTTTCGCGTGCGAAAACGCAGTGAGCTGGAGCAGGAGTTTGATGACTTTGTTTGTCTGATTTCCTTCGCTTCCTCTCGTCCGGAGGTCTTGCGGCTGTTCGATGACCTTGACTGCACTCACACAACCTATGCGCCGGATGTACCGGTGGCAGAAGGACGTCTGTTTGATTGGGCATTTTTGGATGAGCACGCGCAGGCTCTCCAGCATGTCTACGATATGCTATGTGATGACCGTTCCCGAAATGTGTTTGCCGCAACCGTCAATTTTAAGCTCAGCGGCAAGCTGCATTGGCTGCGTGATTTTACCGATTCCCGCAGTCTGGTGTTTGAGCAATATTTAGTCCCGTCGGACAGTGAGCATTATGTCGATTTGGGTGCCTACAATGGTGATACCATCCGTGAGCTGCTGGCATACACCGGTGGAAAATACGGTTCTATTACGGCATTAGAGCCGGATCATAAAACCTTCAAGAAGCTCAAAAAGTATGCCGATGTTGCTGTTCCGGATGCACGGTTGTTTCAAGCCGGTTCTTGGAGCAAACCGGGAACACAGCTTTTTGCATCCAAGGGTGGAAGAAATTCTGCACTTCTTCCCGTGCGTCATGCCGTTTCTCATGACCGGCATACGGCTTGCGTTGCAGTAGAATCCGTTGATCACATTATGGATGGGCATCCCTGTACGCGGATGAAAATAGATGTCGAGGGCGCGGAATACGAAACCCTGATGGGTGCCAAGCAGACCATACAACGCTGCCATCCGGCATTGGAGCTCTCTGCCTATCATCGCAGTGAGGATCTGTATGAACTTCCGCTTTTGCTGGAGTCCTTCGGTGTACCAATGAAAATTGCTATACTGCATCACCCTTATGTTCCGGCATGGGAGACTAATTTTTATATTCAGTTTTTTGATACTCTATGAGAGAATGAGCTACACAGCGTAGCAGGAAGCCTTTCCATACAAAAATCCGGCATCCATTTCGGGATGCCGGATTCTATTTTTTCTACTTTACCTTGCGCTGTCCTTAGTACATACCGCCCATGTCCGGAGCAGCCGGTGCTGCCGGAGCCGGTTCCTTGATGTCAGCAATCAGGGACTCGGTGGTCAGTACGGTAGAAGCAACGGAAGCTGCGTTCTGCAAAGCGGAGCGGTTCACCTTCGTCGGATCAACAATACCGGAACCAACCATGTCGCAGTAGTTCTCGGTAGCGGCATCAAAGCCATATCCGACCTTACCGGATTCCATGATCTTAACCAGTACAACCGCACCATCAATGCCAGCATTTGCAGCAATCTGCTTGATCGGAGCCTGCAGCGCCTTGACAACTGCATTCACGCCGGTCTTTTCATCGCCTTCTGTCGCATCTGCAACCGCCTGAACTGCCGGAATTGCATTGACATAAGCGACACCGCCGCCGGCAACAATGCCTTCCTCTACGGCTGCACGAGTTGCATTCAGAGCATCCTCTACGCGGAGCTTTTTCTCCTTCATTTCGGTCTCAGTTGCAGCGCCAACCTTAATTACGGCTACGCCGCCAGCCAGCTTAGCCAGTCTCTCCTGCAACTTCTCACGATCGTAATCCGAAGTGGTCTGGTCAATTGCCGTGCGAATGTTGGCAACGCGCTGTGCAATGGCATCACTGCTGCCTGCGCCGTCAACAATAACGGTATTTTCCTTCGTCACCTTAACCTGACGAGCCGAACCCAGCATATTTACCGTAGCATCCTTCAGATCCAGACCCAGCTCCTCTGAAATCAGCTGAGCGCCGGTCAGAATCGCAATGTCAGTCAGCATCTCCTTGCGGCGATCGCCAAAGCCCGGAGCCTTGACTGCAACGCAGGTGAAGGTACCGCGCAGCTTATTGACCAGCAATGTGGACAGCGCCTCACCTTCAACATCCTCTGCGATGATCAGCAGCTTCTTTCCGGTCTTAACAATCTGCTCCAGCAACGGCAGCAGATCCTGAATTGCAGAAATCTTCTTGTCAGTAACCAGAATCACCGGCTCATCCAGAACCGCTTCCATCTTCTCCGTATCCGTTACCATGTACGGAGTGATATAGCCACGGTCAAACTGCATACCCTCTACAACCTCAGAGTAGGTTTCTGCGGTCTTGGACTCCTCAACCGTGATAACACCATCGGCAGTAACCTTCTCCATTGCGTCAGCAATCAGCTGACCAATGGTCTCATCGCTGGAAGAGATAGACGCAACACGAGCAATATCGCTAGAACCCTTAATGTTCTCCGAATTCTTCTTGATTGCTTCTACTGCAGCAGCAACGCCCTTTGCAATGCCCTTGCGCATAACCATCGGATTTGCACCGGCAGCAACGTTTTTCATGCCCTCACGAATCAGAGCCTGCGCCAGAACCGTAGCGGTTGTGGTGCCATCGCCTGCTACATCATTGGTCTTGGTTGCAACTTCCTTGACCAGCTGCGCACCCATGTTCTCGAACGGGTCATCCAGCTCAACATCCTTTGCAATCGTCACGCCATCGTTTGTGATCAGCGGAGAGCCGAACTTCTTTTCCAGAACAACGTTGCGACCCTTCGGACCCAGAGTGACCTTGACGGTATCCGCCAGCTGGTCAATACCACTTTCCAAAGCACGGCGAGCTTCTTCGCCGAATACAATCTGCTTAGCCATAATTAAAAGCCTCCTAATAACCGAGATAAATTATTCTACGACAGCCAGAATATCGTTCTGACGAACAACGAGATACTCGTCCCCGTCCAGCTTCACTTCCGTTCCGGCGTACTTGCTGATGATAACCTTATCACCGACATTGACATACATCGTGATATCCTTGCCCTCTACGATGCCGCCCGGACCAACTGCAACGATCTCTGCAACCTGCGGCTGCTCCTTCGCGCTGCCAGTCAGAATAATACCACTCTTGGTGGTCTCTTCCTTCTCCGCCATCTTAATGATAACGCGGTCTGCCAAAGGCTTGAGTTTCATAATATATTCCTCCTAAGATTCTAAAATACGAATTCAGGTTAGCACTCGAATAACCGGAGTGCTAACACGTATATATTATCCCATTTGTCAAAAATACGCAAGTACTTTTTGGAGTTTTTATCATAGATTTTTTTAAAAAATTGTAAACAATCCATGTTCAATTCTTCGGCTTTTTCCGATAATTCGGCGAATTGCGGCGAAAACCGTCACGAGAGCGGTTGTTGCGTGGAGAAATACGCTTTTTCGGCTCACGAAAGTACATATAAACATCACACTTCAGCATCCCATTGTATAATTTTCTCCGTTTGTCCGCTTTCATCCCGAAGTAGTACTCAAATTCCGGATCAGAGCTGATAATGTACTGTTTCATTGGCGAACTCGCTGCGACAGTGCTAAAACGCTCGATCAGATGCCGCGCACTCTTCACATCCATCAGCCGTTCCCCATATGGCGGATTGCAAATCAGTGTGCCCTCCTCGCGGTATCGTCCCTTGGCGCAGGCATCTGCCTGCTCTACGTTGAGAACACCGTCTACCGCTGCTTTTCGCGCGTTCTCCTGTGTCAACGCCACGCAATTGGCATCAATATCACTGGCGTAAATGAGATAGGAGTCATCGTGACGGATTCGTTCGATTGCTTCCGAACGCACTTCCCGCCAATATTCCTGCGGTATCATTGCCCAGTGCTCTGCATCAAAGCCCCGCAACAATCCCGGTGCGCGATCCTGTGCAATCATTGCCGCCTCAATGGGTATCGTTCCCGAACCGCAAAACGGATCAACAAATACCCCTCGTCCGCGATAACGCGACAGTTTGACCAGCGCCGCCGCCAGGGTCTCTCGCAGCGGAGCGGCATTGCTGTTAGCGCGGTAGCCGCGTTTGTGCAAGCCAGCTCCGGAGGTATCCAAATACAGCATGACCCGATTATTCATAATGGAGAACTGAATCTGACAGCGCGGACCGGTTTCTTCAAACCATTCGATACCATAGGCATCAGATAGACTTTTCACAACCGCCTTCTTGATAATTCTCTGACAGTCCGGCACACTGTGCAGATCAGAGGACAGCGAATAGCCCTTCACCGGAAATGCGTAGTCTTTTTCAATGTAATCCAGCCACGGCATATCATACACGCCGTCAAACAGCTCTTCAAATGTATGCGCTTCAAAGCTGCCGACCGTAATCAGTACGCGTTCCGCGCAGCGCAGCCATAGGTTTGCCCACGCCAGTGTATGCTCATCCCCTTGGAAATAGACGCGTCCGTTTTCTACACGAATATCTGACAGCTTTCCGCCGTAACGTAATTCATCGCCCACGATACCTTCCAAGCCAAACAGGGTCGGGCAGCAAAATTCATATGTCATTGAAATTCCCCTTCTTTTAATATGCAATTATGCGATGGTTCACGGAGAGCATATCGAAAATGGCAGAATTTTGACTATTTCTCGGTTTTCCGATAGCATCCAGAATTGATTATACGATATTTCTTCCGCAGCGACAACAACTTCTCTTTGATTTTGCCGTTTTCTGTGGTATACTGATACTACTATTTCTGATCACTGAGGTGTCTGTATGATTCGCTATGGTTTTATCCGAACCAAAGATGAGATAAAGTTTCTGATTCTCACCTGCATGAGCTATCTTCCGTTTCCGGTATCGTATGACTCCATTGTTGACATCTGCACATGGTGTGATGACGGCTTTGGTTATTTTGAGCTGACGGAAGCATTTTCCGAGCTGTGCGAGACCGGACACATTCAGACCACGGTTGTTGATTCTCAGGAGCGCTACACAATCACGGAAAAAGGACAGGAAACTGCACGCATCTTCGCCACACGGCTGCCGTATACGGTGCGCGAAGCAGCAGAACTGTCTGCGTTGCGTGTTGCCCGCAAGATTCAGCGTGATACGCAGGTCACAACAAAGACCGAGCAGCAGGGCGAAAAGGATTATGTTGTCACGCTGTCGATGCAGGATGTCTTTTCCGTTCAGATGAATGTGGTTAGTCCATCGCAGGCGTCTCTGCTGGAGCACAGCTTCAAGAAGCACGCGGAAAGTATCTATCAGGATGTGCTGACCGCGCTGACCAAAAACTACGAGAACGAATGATCCAAAGGCGGGAATGCTCCCGTCTTTTCTTTGTTTTGTTACGTTGTTACGATATAGAAACGATAGAAAGGATCTTATCATTATGTCAAATAAAAAAAAGGGCGTCCTGTTTATTCTATGCTCGGCATTCTGCTTCGCGCTAATGAATCTGTTCGTCAAGCTGTCCGGCGATCTGCCAGCCATGCAAAAGAGCTTCTTCCGCAATCTGGTTGCGATGATCTTTGCGTTCATCATTCTGATGCGTTCTGAGCAGGGGCTGCACTTTCAGAAAAAAAATTTACCTTATCTGCTGGCGCGGTCTATTTTCGGCACAATCGGCATTCTGTGTAATTTCTATGCTGTCAGTCATCTTTTGCTGCCGGATGCCTCCATGCTCAATAAACTTTCACCGTTTTTCGCCATACTCATCTCGTATCTGTACCTCAAGGAAAAGGTCACGCCGGTGCAAGCCGGCGGCGTATTCCTTGCCTTTGTCGGTGCGCTTTGCATTATTAAACCCGGTCTCGCTGCTTTTTCTCAAACACTCACCTGTATTATCGGTGCGTTCGGTGGATTGTGCGCCGGTACGGCTTATACCATGG
>CAVBHI010000072.1:0-3557 GCA_963595115.1 bacterium | reverse complement strand
AAGGAAAAAGTTCGATGCCGTGATTGTTCGAGCACCAAACTGCGCCTGCAATTTCTTCCAGCAGTCCCCGCTCATATTCCATGTCAGACGCTCAAAGCGCGGCTTTTCGCTACTTGCCGACACCGCATAGGGCAGCTCCGGCGGCGGCGCAATGTGCTCCAGCCGCTCCTCCCAATATACGCGATCTCCGGTGTACTTCTGCTTGCTCTTCTTCATCTCCGACTTGAGCACATAGTCGCGAAAGGACATTGGCAGCGCGGCTTCCTCTGCATCCGGATTTCGATAGTATTCCATGCACTCACGCAGCAGCAGACGCAGGCTGCTGCCGTCCGCAATCATCAAATCAAAGCTGTAGAACAGATACGTCTCGTTCTCGGACAGTCGAATTGCCTCCACCGCAAACATTGGCCACTGACCAACGGCGAATATCTTATGTGACAGCTCCTGCCGCCGCTGAAGAAGGAACGCCTGCTGTTCTTCCTCCGATGCTTCTCTCATATCATATTGCGGCATCGCATACGTCGGAGTCGGGTCAAGCTCACACTGGTATCCGCCCGGATAAACCACAGTATACAGCATTGGATGACGTCGGATCGCCTTATTCAGCGCAGCCTCATACCGCTTCATATCCACATTGTTTTTGAACTCAAAATAGACATGGGTGGACACGCCGCCGGAGGAAAACGCCGCATTGCGTCCCAACAAATAGCTCTTTTGAATATCCGTCAGCGGGTAGCCGCCTTCTCGCTCCGTGTACGCCGTCAGTGCCTTGCGATACTGCTCACACAGAAAGTCGGTATAGGCTTCCATATCCTTTTCAAAATAGAAGTGGTCACCGGCAAACCTCTGAATCACGATGTCCTTATCGGCAATCATGCGCCATTCCTCAATGCGCCCGACCTGACACACAAAGTCCTTTTCGCCATACGTCGCTGCCACATAGGATTGGAGCTTTTTGTTTTCATGGGTAAAACGATAGGTCTTGATAATATCCAGATCCGCCTGCAAAATCGGCAGCAGCTCAGTCTCAAAAATGCGGTTCTTCAATACCGTCTCCTCTGTGCCGCCGATTTCACGCAGATAGGAAATCGTCTCTTCGTCTGTCATACCCGTTTCCCGGGTCACCACAAAAACCGGAGAGGACGCACCGGAAATCACCGTCATCACCGGCGGGTTGTGATAGACCTCCTGCATATAATACGCCGTTTCCATTGCTGCATAGCCGCCCATGCAGTGCCCGAACAGGCAGTATGGCTCCGACGGTCCGAGCATTCCGGCTATTTCCTCTCCCATCCTGTGCGTCAGCTCGGCAAAGGTCGTATAAAACGGCTCTCCATACTTCTGTCCCCGACCGGCGTATTCCAACGGAATCATCGTGATTCCGTCATTTGACTTCTTTGCAAGAAGATCCGCCATTGCGTCATACCGCATGGCAAAGCCGCCCGCATGCACCAAACAAAACATCTTCATTTTGCCGGCTCCTTTCCTTTTATATATCCAGAATATCCATATCGCACAGTATATCGTCCGCTGTTTCTTCCACAGGCTGTGGAGAATCCGCGAACTGCTCTGCCATCAAGCGTTCAACCGTCGGTGCGTTCAAAATGTCCGTGGCGTGAATTGTTCGTCCAAACGCACGCTCAATCTTTGTCAGCAGGCGCGGTATCTGCGCCGAGGAACCGCCGGAAAGAAAAAAGTTATCCTGCACTCCCAACTCCGGATTGGCGAGAACCGACTGCCACAGCGCAAGCATTTTTTCCACCTGCTCCCGCCGTTGGCCGAGGTTGTCCGCACCGCATGCGCACTCTTGCTCAATGTAAGGTGTCAGCACGCCGTCCGTCAGCAGCCGCCCCAGCGCCTTGCGCCGAATTTTGCCCACGCCCGTTCGCGGGATCTGCTCCTGCGCAGCAAACACCAACGTATCATAGCTGCACCCAAACTGCGTGATTAACACACGGCGCAATTCGCGACAAAATTCCGCCTTTCGCTCGTCCGCCGCGACGGCAAACACACAGAGATTCTCTCTGCCGCTGTCCACATCCTGCATTGCCGTGCAAATCACCTGCGAACAATAGTCCGGCAATGCTTCCAAAATGCGCGCTTCTATCTCCGCGCACGCGATATTTCGTCCGTTCAGAATGAAAATATCCTTCTGTCGTCCGACAATCACAAAATCATCGCCCTGCGCGCAGATTTCATCTCCGGAATGCAGCCATCCTTCCTCATCACAGCACATCTCGTCCTGCGCACCCATATAGCTCTTTGCCACCGTGTCGCCGCGCACCAGCAGTTCGCCGCGTCCATTCTCCTGATACCGGACACCGATTGAAATGCCTGCAATCGGCGTGCCGGTCGAGCAGACCGTTCCGATATGCGGATTGTTCTTCCATCCGGATGAGGTCAAGATATATCCCGCCGTTTCCGTCATGCCCCAACCGACCCGAATCACATCCTCCCGCAGTCCATACGCTGCCCACTGCCGTTCAAAGAGTTCGCACGCCGTCCGTGTCACAGTCTCGCCTGCGCTGAACAGGCAGCGAAGGTGAGAAAGATCCGGCGTATTCTGCACTTCAATATTAGCACTCGCTAACCCATAGGCAAAATTCGGCGCCCAGCTCACGGTCACCCCCAGTCGGCTTGCCAGCTGCATCCATCTGCTCGGTTCGGAAAGAATGATGCCCGTAGAAGCCTGTACCTGCGAAGCCTGTACGTACACTGCCAACAAATGCGACTGCACCATAGCGGCAGAATGATCCAACGGCATCCAGTTGAAAAATCGGTCGTTCGAGGAAAACGGAAACGCTGCCGCGTGTCCGGCAAGATTCGCTCGCAGCATCCGCTCGGTAATCGGTACGCCCTTCGGCTGTCCGGTACTGCCTGACGTGAACAGAATCATCATGACGTGTTCGTCATCCAGCGGCTGCGGTATCCATCGGTTCGACGCACCCGTCAGCAGCTCTTCTACCGAGTACATCGGAGTGCCGGCGATCCGCGTCAACCAATCCGTCAGCACCGCTTTGGGATGCGCAATATCCAAAATACTTGCCATTCGCTCCCGCTCCGCTGCCTCCTGCTGTTCGCCAAACGCCGTGTGTTCGAGCGGAATTGCCGCCGCGCCACTGAGGACAACGCCCCAGAACGCGGTCAGAAACGCCTCCCTTTGCTGCACTGCCACACACACCGTATCACCGCATCCGATGCCCATCGCTTGCAAGTTCGCCGCAGCAGTCTCCGCTCGCTTTCGCAGCTCACGATAGGTCAGAACCACATCGCTTTCCGGTTCGGACAGACAAATCACCGTATGATCCAACCACGCCCCATCCCGCAGCAGCAGCTCTCGTGCAAAACGAACCGCACTCTCCGGCACGACGCCGCCGCTTTGCAGCAGTACCGTCTGGCTCTCGCTCATGCGTTTCTACCTCCTACATAGTAGACTTCATTGCCGCGCTTTTCCGGCATCGCGCCCTGCGCCGCCGGCCAGCCGACTGCCATCATCGCCCACACAATGTGATTGCGCGGAATGCAGTATTCCTCCAGCTTGGCGCGTACACGCTGCT
>CAVBHI010000071.1:0-5326 GCA_963595115.1 bacterium | reverse complement strand
GACGAGCGGTAAGAGCGCGTCCGGGCTGGTCGCCGTGGATACCGCCGCCCAGTATCAGCAGGTAGTCGGCGTTCCGCGCCTCCGGATCGGTGCGGGCGTTTAGCAGGAGAATGCCCTGCACTACGACAAACGAACCGAGAAAGAGGGAAAAAAGAACTGTGCCGATGATATAGAGCGTGTGCACCACGCGATGCAGTGTGCCCTTCGTGTGCTCCCGCAGGGTTAGCAGCAGGCGCATAATGCCGGTGCACAGTGCAAAAACCGCACAGAACATCAGATAGCCAAACGCCGCCGTGCCCCAAAACGGAATTGCCGCCGCGACCGCCAGCGTGAGCGCCGCGCTGAGTACACAGAGAATGGTGTAGACGCGCTTCATGTCAGCCCTGCGCCTCCTCCAGCTGGGCGGAAGCGGTTTCCCACTGCTCCATCAGATCCATCAAACGGGCTTCCACCTCGTCCTTTTTCTCCGAAAGCGCCATAAGCTTCTGGGAATCCAGCGCCGCCAAAGCCATCTGTTCGTCCAGCGAGGCACTTTCCTCTTCGCAGGCGGCGATGTCGCGCTCCAGCTTGTTGACTCTTTTCTCCAAATTTTTGGTGCCGCCCTTTGGACGCGGCTTTTCCTTCTTTGGCTTGGGTACGGTGTGCGCGGCGCGTTCTGCCGCCTTTTGTTCCCGAAAGGCGAGATACTGCTCGTAATTGCCGGTGAAATCCACCCAGCCGTCCTGCATCAGGACGATGATGCGGCTGGCAAAGCGCGAGACAAAATAGCGGTCATGCGAGACAAACAGCAGCGTACCGGTAAAGCTCTCCACCGCGTCCTCAATCCATTCGCGGGACAGAATGTCCAGATGGTTGGTCGGCTCGTCGAGCACCAGCATGTTGAGCTTGTCATACATCAGCTCACACAATCGCAAGCGGCTCTTTTCGCCGCCGGAGAGCTTACATACCTGCTTGAGCTGCTCCTCGCCGGAGAACTGAAAGCGTCCCAGACGGTTGCGCGCCGTCTGCGGCGTGAGATTTTTTTCGTAGATTAATGTGTCAATCAGGTTGCGGTTTTCGTTTTCAAAATGAACCACCTGCGGCAGATAGGCAGGCTTCAGCCCCTCTCCCTTTTTGACGGTTCCGGCATCCGCCGCCTCCAAGCCGAGAATGATATTGAGCAGTGTGGTCTTGCCGGTGCCGTTGTCGCCGAGAATGGCAACCTTTTCGCCGTTTTTGACGTTAAAGGAGATGTCATGCAGCACTTCGCGGCCGTCAAAGCTCTTGTAGATGCCGCGTACCTTGAGTACCTCCTGCGTTTCGTAGTTGGGATCGCCGAACATCATGTTCATCTTCCGCTCCTTCTTCGGGCGGTCGGCGATGGTCATGCGGGCGATGCGCTTGTCGATGGAAAACGCACGCTTGTGCATTTTCTCCGTGCCCCACTGATGCATTTTGCGGGATTGCTCCTGCAAGCGCTTGAGCTCTTCCATCTGGTTGTTGTGTTCCGCCAGACGCTGGGCGTAGCGCAGCTGTCGCTCCTCGGCGTAATAGCTGTACGAACCGGCGTAAAAATCGGCGTGTCCGTCCACCAGCTCAATGATGCGATCACAGCACTGGTCAAGGAAATAGCGGTCATGAGAAATGGTGACGACCGTACCCTTGTAGTCGGCAAGGAAATTGCCGAGCCATTCCACGGCATCTATGTCCAGATGGTTGGTCGGCTCATCGAGCAGCAGAATGTCCGTATCCTCTAAAATGATGCGGGCGAGATTAACGCGCGTCTTTTCGCCGCCGGACAGGACATCAAACGGTTGGGTACGCATATCCTGCGGGATTTCCAGACCGTTGCAAACCTTGTCTACCTCAAAATCCAGTGCGTAGCCGCCCATTGCCTCCAGCTCTGCCTGCAACGCGCCATATTGCTTGAGCAATTGCGAATCATCGTTTTTTTCCATGCGGCGTTCCATATCCTTCATACGGGCGCGCACTTCATCTATGCGATGGAACGCCGAGCGCAGGATGTCCTCCACGGTGGCATCCGGATCATAAACCGGAATCTGGTCTATGACGCCGACGGTACGATCCTTAGCGATGACAACGCTGCCGCTCTCATATGGCAGCTCACCGGTCAGGACGCGAAACAGCGTGGTTTTTCCGGCGCCGTTCGGACCGACGACGGCGACCTTTTCGCCGGGGAAAATATCAAAGGTAATGTCGTGCAGAATCTGGTTTTCCCCGAAAAACTGATTCAAACCGTGTATGCTGATGTCAGCCAAAAAAACGGTACCTCCTCCAAGAATTTCGTATTGCAGTGCGTTTCTGACAGCCGATGGCAGAGAGAAGCGGGGAAGTACGGAAAAGCCCAGCTTTCGCTGAGCTTTTCACCCCGCTTGCCGCGGAAGAAGTTACATCTTCACCGGTGCTTCGTAGGTCTCGCCAAAGGTTTCAACGGTAACGGACTGCATTACCTGCGGCTCAACCGGCTTGTCGCTGTAGTCGCGCTTGGCAGAGACGATGCGGTCGGCAACCTCCATGCCCTCGATGACCATACCGAAGGAGGCATATTGACCATCCAGATGCGGTGCATCGGCAACCATGATAAAGAACTGAGAGCCGGCGGAATCCGGATGCATGGAGCGTGCCATGGACAGTACGCCGCGGGTGTGGCGCAGTTCATTGCGGAAGCCATTCATCATAAACTCACCCGGAATCTGATAGCCGGGACCGCCCATACCGGTGCCGTTCGGGTCGCCGCCCTGAATCATAAAGCCTGGAATGACGCGGTGGAAAATTGTCTCATTGTAAAAGCCACGGGAAATCAGATCGACAAAATTGCGAACTGTATTCGGCGCGACCTCCGGATACAGCTCCGCCTTAATGACACCGCCGTCTGCCATTGTAATCGTAACAATTGGATTTTTCATAGGGAATATTCTCCTTTATTCAACAATACATCGATAATCTTATTGTATCAGACTGCGCAAACAGTGACAAGATCTTTTGAGAGAAAATAGGACAAGATGCGTCATTTTGACAGAAAATTCGGACAAAGTGCGGGATTTGTGAGGGGAGCGAGGACAAAGCGGCGGGAAAAATCCGGAGCGCGACACTTGTTGCGGGGCGGGCAATCTGGTACAATAAGGATGTAAATTCGACCACCATATATGCCCGAAAAACGCCAGAAGACGACGGGCAGACAGAGAAAGGACGAGATTCGTATGACAGTAGTAGAAATGGGCGAGAAGGATGGCGTAACCGGCGGCGTACTCAAGCTGGAAACCCTGCTGAATGAGGAGCAGCTGAACGGAAAATGTGGTTTGTACGCCAGATGTACCCTGGAGCCGGGCGCAACCTTGAATCATCATGAGCACCACGGCGAGACCGAGACGTATTTTATCCTCAGCGGTACGGGTGTATATGAGGATAACGGCACGGATATTCCGGCAAAGGCAGATGACGTATTCTTCTGCAAGGATGGAAGCGGGCATGGTATCACGAACACCGGCGATGTACCGCTGGTATTCATGGCGCTGATTATTAAGGGTTAAATTTGAGCATGAGTAAGCCTCCGCTGCGGCGGAGGCTTGCGTTTTTTTTCAAATTCCAATACGGCGAAGCGGAAGATCAATGCAGCATACTTATGACGCATTCCAGCAGCAGAAGTGCCAGCACGATGTTGATCGGGCGGTAATACCGCAAATAAAACCGCTGAATCAGTGCACCCATGCCGATCCATGTCATTGTTGCGATCGTACCGATGCTGGCAATGGTCAGTTCAAACAGCCAAAGCACCCTAAATGCCGTGCTGTAGCCTGTGACATAGCCGGTAAGCGCTGTGATACCAAACAGATAGATTTTCACATTGACAAACTGGAGAACAAGCCCCTTTGTAAAGGAAGCCGATTGCTCATTGCTGTCTCCGTCCGGACGGCTCAAGGCAATGTGAAACGCAAGCCATAGGATGTAGATCGCACCAATGTATTTTATCACGCTGAGGACAGATGGCAGGAATGTTCCGACGCCGAATACAACAATGGCACAGAGGGTTTGCACAGCATAATATCCGGTAAAAATGCCGAAAAACAGAGGCTTTCCTCTGCGCCATCCGTAGTTAGTTACGGTGTTTAGCGCGAGGATATTTCCCGGTCCTGGTGTGAATGCGTTGATTAACGCATAAATAAAAAATCCGCTCAAGGCATAGCTTGGCATCCGATCACCTCTTTCCGCTCCCTATTGTACAATACGACCGTATTCGATAGGTAATACAAAAATAATATGAGATAGCATAGGATTTTCCTATGTTATTGCGCGGATGCAGAGCGTATTTCGCGTGCGCATAGCGGGTAAAACAGGAATTGTTGTCCGTCTATGCGCAGAGAAAATCTTACGGTTTTTCAAATTTCAAACCTGTGGGCATCCTATTTGATTGCTGCCCTCCAGAAAATCTGGACTGTTTGGTGGCTCATCGGGGTCGCGGCGTGCCTGTGGCACGTGAGCGCAGCGAAAGCGAGTTATCTGCGTGGGCTACACGCGGATCGCCCAAACTACCACGATTATCACCTTGTTGTGCACAATTTAACTCTGATTAAAAATCGCGACGCAACCCAGCGTAGCGGTTGTGGCGCGAAGGAGCAAGACCACGGAGCGGCTGAGCCATGCCGATGCTTCGGCGTGGTGATGTAGCGCAGTGCGTCGCAGCGACAGAGTAGGGGTTTGAATCCCCGAAACTTACCGGAAAACGAAAAAGCAGCTCGATTTCTCAAGCTGCTTGGTGGCTCATCGGGGATTCGAACCCCGGACCCTCTGCTTAAAAGGCAGATGCTCTACCGACTGAGCTAATGAACCATATGGCTGGGGCGGCAGGAATCGAACCTGCGATACTAGAGTCAAAGTCTGGTGCCTTAACCACTTGGCAACGCCCCAATATCGCGGGTATCTTTCGCTGACACTCTGACAAAAAAAGGTCACTGAACAACTCTAACTCCATGATATAAAGTTATTCAGTGATGATAAATGGGGTGAGTGATGGGAGTCGAACCCACGGCCTCCAGAGCCACAATCTGGCGCTCTAACCAACTGAGCTACACCCACCAGATATTCGCAATATGAACTTTTTTGTCATACTTGCCGGAAAAATGACAACCGGTTACTGGTACGCCAGGAGGGATTCGAACCCCCGGCCTACTGCTTAGAAGGCAGTTGCTCTATCCAACTGAGCTACTGGCGCATATCTCTATGATTGCCGGGCCCACCTGTGCGATGCGGAAGATGGAGCGGGTGATGGGAATCGAACCCACGTGTTCAGCTTGGAAGGCTGACATTCTACCATTGAACTACACCCGCA
>CAVBHI010000070.1:0-5824 GCA_963595115.1 bacterium | reverse complement strand
GGTCCGCGACCGGCTCTTTGGAATCAATATGATCTGATTGAAGAACGTGACAAATACGGTGCAAACGATATAAAACCCGGTCTTTCCGGTTGGGCGCAGATCAACGGACGTGATGAGTTGGAAATAGCGGACAAGGCTCGATTGGACGGAGAGTATGTTAAACGCATGAGTTTTCTGTTTGACTGCCGCTGCTTTTTCGGAACGGCTGTGTCCGCGCTGCGTCACGACGGCGTGGTCGAGGGCGGTACGGGAGAGCTGCATAAGATGGAGAGTAAGAAGTGAAAATCCTGATTGCAACCAATCATTCTTATATGTTCTATCGCTTCCGCAAGGAGTTGGTGGAGGCGCTGATGCAGGAGCACGAGGTCATTCTCAGCACACCCTTTGTGGGACACGAGGATGATTTGCAGGTCATGGATCTGCGTTGCATCGACACGGAGATCGACCGCCGCAGCATCAATCCCTTGAAGGATATAAAGCTGCTGAAAACCTACCGCAAAATGTTGGACGAGATTCAGCCGGAACTGGTCATCACCTATTCCATCAAGCCCAACATCTACATGAGCAGCGTCTGCAAAGCCAAGGGCATTCCTTATGTCACCAATGTGCAGGGTCTCGGCACGGCGTTTGAAAAGCCGGTGCTGTCGAATGTGGTGTCTTTGATGTACTACAATGCCCTGCGGAAGGCTAGAACGGTGTTTTTCGAGAACGAAGAGAACGCGCAGTTCTTCTTACATAAAAACATCATCTCTGCCCAGCAAATGAAGGTGCTTCCCGGCGCAGGCATCAATCTGGACGAGTATCCCTATGTCCCCATGCAGGATGACGGCGTATGCAGCTTCCTGTTTGTCGGACGCATTATGAAGGAAAAGGGCGTGGACGAGTTCTTCGCCGCCGCGAAAGTCATCAAGGCAGAGTTTGGTGAAAAGGTTGCCTTTGATGTAGTGGGCTTCTACGAGGATGCCTACAAGGACACCGTTGATCGGTTGGTTGCTGACGGCGTGATCAAGTTCCACGGTTTCCAGACGGATATGCATCCGTTTTACGAGGCGGCGGATTGCGTCGTGTTGCCTTCCTACCATGAGGGCATGTCGAACGTTCTGCTGGAGGGTGCCGCCACTGGCCGTGCCCTTATCACCAGCGATATCCCCGGTTGCCGCGAGGCTGTAGAGAATGGTGTCAGTGGCTATCTCTGCGCGGTGCAGGATGTGGAAGCTCTAACAAAAGACATGCGTTCTTTTGTGGAGCTTCCGGAAAAGTGGAAGGTTGAAATGGGTCGCCGTGGAAGAGTGCGGATTGAGCAAAAGTTCGACAAATGCATTGTGGTGGCACAGACCATGAGTAGTCTTGGCTTGGTAGAGGCAGTGAGGAGCAGAGCATGACGCTGACGAATTATTGGTGGCTGCTGATCTGGCTGGTCTTAGCTGGCAGATTTTTGGCGGTTACTGTACCCCAAAAGCCCGTACAGGTATTGGGAAAAACAGAATACCGTTGGAGTTGGGGCGCAGCTCTTGTTTTGGCATGTCCATATGTGATTTGGGCAGCAAACCGCGGGAATATTGGTGATACCTATGCATACCTGAGGGGGTTTCATAACATTCCCACGGTTGGGAATGAATTGGTTGTCTATCTATCAACGAACGACAAGGATCGAGGCTTTACGATTCTTGTTTCGCTTATGAAAAGTATTATTGGAAACAACGAGACATTGTTCCTCTTCTTGATTGCCGCATTTCAAATGTTCTGTATCGTTTATTTCTTTCGCAAATACTCCACAGATTTTCTCCTATGCATGTTCATGTTCGTTATTTCTACGGACTATCTATCGTGGATGTTCAACGGCATGCGGCAATTCATTGCTGTTTGTATTATCCTCTTAAGTTTTGGACTAGTTTTGAAGAGGCGATATGTCTTTGCCGTTCTTGTTATCCTGCTGGCTTCAACGATCCACGGATCAGCACTGATGATGATCCCGTTGATTTTCATAGTTCAAGGTCGCGCATGGAATCGGAAGACACTTCTCATGTTAGCCTGTGTATGTGCGGCCATTCTACTGATTGGCTCGTTCACCGCGTTTTTGGATTCCATTCTTGCCGGAACGCAGTATAGTGATCTCGCTACAAATGATATCTGGAAAAATGATGATGGTACAAATATTCTGCGCGCGCTGTTTTATTCAATCCCATCCGTATTGTCTTTGATTGGAAAAAAGCAGGTAGATAAGAGAAATTCACCTATTGTAAATCTGTGTGTTAATTGTAGTGTCTGCACTACAGCACTGTATTTTCTCAGTGTATTCTCATCAGGCATCTATATTGGACGACTCCCAATCTATACGACGCTGCAAGGATATGTGGCAGTACCCTGGCTCATTGACCATATGTTCACAAAGCAATATGTGAAGATTGTTATAGGCGTCTTGATTTGTGGCTACTTAGTTTTTTTCTATTATCAGATGCATTTTGTGTGGAATATGCTTTGACGAGGGAATGAAAATGATTCGAGTTTTACAAGTTGTGACCATATATGGGGAGTGGTGGTCTGGAATCCATGCTCATGAATTATTATAGGCACATAGACCGCGAGGAGGTTCAGTTTGACTTTAGTGCTGTCGCTGATCTGATGCAGACAATGGATGTATTTGTTTTCCCGTCTTTGTATGAAGGACTTCCTGTGACAATGGTAGAAGCGCAAGCGGCAGGATTGCCGTGCGTCATTTCAGATAAGGTTCCGCCTGAATGCATTCTGACCGATGGCTTGGTGGATATTCTGCCTCTATCGGCAGAACCGGAGACTTGGGCGGCAAAGATTCTCGAAAAGAAGAATCTCCCTCGCACCGACCGCGCTAAACGGTGCAATTATGATTGTTGGCTTATTTGGAACGGCAAATTACTTCACTCTATTCCCGGCAATTGCACTGCCAATGATAATCAAACAGCTTTTGCCTCGTGACAGGCTTCTTATGACGGCAGCAATGATTGTATGCTATCCGGCATATTTCTATTACGGAAATGCAATCAATGAGAGCTTTGAAAGCGAGTTTTCGAGAATAACCTTGTGGAATTACCTTGGGTTGTGACGGAGGAGACATGGAACCGAAAATATCTGTAATTATGGGGGTCTACAATTGCGCCGACACATTGCCTGATGCGATTGCTTCCATTCAAGCCCAGACTGTCTCAGACTGGGAGTTCATCATATGTGATGACGGCTCATCTGATGAAACATGGGAAACAGCGGCTGAATTACAAAAACAAGACAGTCGAATTGTTCTGCTGAGAAACGATAAGAATCTCGGTTTAAATGCAACACTGAATAAGTGCCTGTCCGCTGCGCACGGAATGTATATTGCCCGCATGGACGGTGATGATGTCTGCGCACCGTGTCGATTTGAAAAAGAATTGGCACTATATGCCGAACATCCCGAAGCCGGAGTTATAAGCTGCTCAATGAGCTTTTTTGATGACGATGGTGTCTTCGGCAAGATAATTTATGATGCGGCTCCTCAGCCAAAGGATTTGTTGCATGGTTCACAGTTCTGCCATGCCGGAGCAATAATGCGTCGAGATATTTTAACCACATTGGGCGGGTACTCTGAAAGCGAAGACACTCGTCGAGTGGAAGACTATGACCTCTGGATCAGAATGTATGCCGCAGGCTATCGCGGTTTCAACACGCAGGAGATACTTTACAGCATGCGTGACGATCGCAATGCAGTTTCACGCCGGACATTCAGAAGCCGCATTAATGAGAGCAAAGTCATCCTGCGAGCCGGGAAAGCGTTTGAGGGCGGTGTAAAGGTATGGGTTTATGCTGTTATACCGTTGCTTAAAGGTATTTGCCCACGATTTGTGTATAAGATTGCACACAAGCGACGCTTAAATCAAATTTGATGCAGGTAGAATTAATATGAACCCTTCCATCCTTATATTCTCCCAGGCCATGGAGCTTGGCGGCGTGGAGCGCAGCTTGCTGGGCTTGTTGGATTCTATCGACTATAACCGCTATGACGTTGACCTTTTCCTGATGCGGCACAGCGGAGAGCTGATGCCGTACCTGAATCCCAAGGCGAAGCTCCTGCCGGAGATTCCACAGTATGCGTCGCTGGCCGTGCCAATGGCATCGCTTATCAGAAGTGGTCAATTGGGCGTGCTTTCTGGGCGGCTGCAAGGAAAGCTTGCAGCGCAGCGTTTCGACAAGCAGCACCCCAGCGACAAGCCCTCTATTGCAGCACTGACGTATAGCCACAAATACACACTGTGTTCTATGCCGCAGATTTCGGACAAGACCTATGACCTTGCCATCAGCTTTCTGACACCGCACTTCTTTGCGCGGGAGCGGGTAAAGGCAAAGAAGTACGCTGCATGGGTACATACGGATTACACCGCACTGTCTCTTGACCACGCGACGGAGCTTGCCATGTGGGGCAAGTATGACGCCATCTGTGGTGTGTCTGAACAGGCATCTAAAAGCTTTCAAACGGCCTTTCCAGAACTGGCAGGAAAGGTGCAGACTATCGAAAATATCTTGCCGAAAGAGCTGATTTATAAACAGACCGAAGAGCCCCAGAACGATATGCCATCAGAAGAAAGCACTGCGCTTCTCTCCGTTGGCCGGTTCTGTGATGCAAAGAACTTCGACAACGTGCCGGATATCTGCCGCCGCCTAGTGGAAGACGGTCTTGATGTGAAATGGTATCTCATTGGCTATGGCGGCGATGAGCCGCTGATTCGTCAGAAGATTGCCGAGGCCGGGATGCAGGATTGCGTCATCATCCTCGGCAAGAAGGACAACCCCTACCCCTACATGCGAGCTTGCGACCTGTATGTGCAGCCGTCCCGATACGAGGGTAAAGCTGTCACCGTGCGCGAGGCGCAGTTGCTGGGCAAGCCCGTCGTTATCACAAACTACGCGACCTCCGGCAGCCAACTGGAGGACGGTGTAGACGGTGTAATCGTTCCGATGGACAACGCGGGCTGTGCCGCCGGTATCGCGGCGCTGCTGCGGGACCCTGCGCGGATGCAGCAGCTTTCGGAGAACTGCAAAAAGCGAGACTATACGAACAGCGCAGAGATTGAAAAAATCTATGCGCTGATGGAGTGAACGATGGACATTACGAAACGGGATTCAAAAATGCTCAAAGGTGTGGCGATCCTCTCCATGCTGATGTTGCACCTTTTCTGCCGAAAAGAAAATCTGCCATATACTCCGCTCCTGTGGATTGGGAGTACGCCGCTGATTTATTACTTTGGCTTGTTCGGGGATATCTGCGTGTCGGTGTACTGCTTCATAAGCGGCTATGCCCATTACTTGCAAGCATCCAAGGTGGAGTTACAGCAGCGGTGGAAACAGCTCTTGCGATTCATGATCCCTTTCTGGGTAATTGCCGTGGTATTTTCATTGATCGGTCTGCTTGCTGGAAACTCTGTAATCCCTGGAAGCGTAAAGGAATTCATTCTGAACTGCCTGACCATCAAGAACAGCTACAACGGCGCGTGGTGGTATGCGAATACCTACATACTGTTAGTGGCCTTGCAGCCGCTTTCTCGTAAATTTGCGGAGCGCTGCCCGGCGTGGCTGGTGATCCTATCGACATTCGCGTTCTATACCATCGGCTACGGCATTCGTTTCTGGGGCTGGGGTGCCTGTGACTCCGTTATCCTGTCGTGGATCATCACCCACATCGGCTTGTTGGGCACCTCGTACTTCCCCTATGTCATCGGTATGCTGTTCTGCAAGAAGCAGGTCATTTCCCTGCTGCGGCAGCGGCTAACCTCTATTCGTAATATATTATATATATATATATATATTCACAGCCCTTATG
>CAVBHI010000069.1:0-2377 GCA_963595115.1 bacterium | reverse complement strand
CCCCGACCGATGCCCCTGCCGTCACCGGCAAAAACCAACTCCGTTCCAGCATCCCCAGACCAGAGAACACCGTTGCCACCGTCATGACAATCAGCGATGCTCCCGCATATTTCACGCCCTCCGCGCCGGGATAGCCCAATAAGTACCCGACAAATGTGCCAATCACCGCACAGAAACCGCTGCCAAAGCTGCAGCACGCCGCCGCATACGCCACTCCAAACGGTGCGCATGATGTCAATACCTTCGCCTGCGCCAGCAGCGCCGCCATGGCAAAATGAAACACCGCCCTCGCCGCGCTGCGTGTCCGCTCGTCGGCAAAGAGCCGTTTTTTTACTGTCTGCTTGTCCGCCATGTCGCTTCGCCCCTTCCGTCAGTGAGACCATTATAAAAGATGGCGCACGCGAAATGTGGCGAACGGAGAGAAGGTTTTGCTTTTTGCCCGAAAGAACGCGGCAGCTGATGATTAACCAGCTGCCGCTTCTTTTTCACTGCGTTCAATAAAATAATTATCTATTTATCTATCTGTACTGCAAACATTGCATATTTGTCAGATAAAAGGCGCAAGGTTTAATCCCTTTTCTTTTTCCCGTGTGAGGGAAAACGCAACGCTCTTACGATACGATCGCCTCTTCCGCCATCGAAACCATCTCCTGCTGTGACAGCGCGCCGTCCATTTGCATCAGGCTGCAATGCAGCTCTCCTTCGTTCCAGCTGACTGTCTGAACCTGCTGCTTGGATACCTCATCCGCGCCATAGCTGAAGATGACCTCGCCGCTCTTCTCCTGCTGTTTTTCCTCCGCACTCAGCTGGTAATCCGCCGGTACAAAGCAATAGGTATTGCTGCTGTAACAAATCTCTACGCCGTCCACCTTATCCACAACCTTGCCCTCTGCCTCGTTTGACACATCGTATTTCATCTGCGAGAATGTCACAATGTCATTTCCCTTGACGTACTCCATGTCAAGCGACTGAAACGCCTTTACCGTGTTTCCATTGTCATTTTCCGCACGGTTTTCAACGATAACGCCGTCCTTGAACACATATCCGTTGTCAAACTGCTCCAGCAGCGTTGGCGTATAACCCAAATCCTGCCGACACTGCTCTGCCGTTGGCAGGCTGGTATAATCCACCCCGGAGCTGCTGCCAAACCATCCGGAAATCAACGTGCTCGCCGCACCCGCCGTCACACTCACTGCTACCACGGCTGCCGCCGCCACAAGTGCCATCTTTTTCTTCCTCATCATACCATTGCATCTCCTATTCGATTTCTGTGCCCGAAGCGTCTTTCGGAGCAGCCGTTCCTTCTGTTCCTCAGAAAGCGTAATGTGTTTTATCGCGTTTACATATTCGTCTCGTTTCATGCGTGTCCTCCTCTTCCAGCTCCAGCTTTAATTGTTCCCGGCCGTATTGCAGCCGCTTACGCACCGCCGCCGGCGATATGGATAAAATTTCCGCAATTTCCCTGGTGGAATATCCCTCGATATAATATAGGTGAATCACCGTGCGCTGCTTGATTGGCAGACGCATCACTTCTTCCATCACCGAAGCATCGGCTTCCTCTGCACAAAGGTCATAGAGATCATCCAACGGAACATAGGCATTTCGCTTCCGGAATCGGTACATATCCTTACAAACGTTGCTTGCCACCCGTAAGAGCCAAGCCTTGCGATGTTCCTCGCTGTCAAACCGCTGCCCCTTGGTCAAATAGCGCAGCATGGTCTCCGACAGTGCATCCTCCGCATCCGCTCGATTTCCCAGAATGGTCAAGCACAGCCGAAACAGCATATCAGAGTACGTCTCGACTGCCCATTTGATGTCCTCTTCCGTCGGTCGTCCGGATTGGTTTCGCATCTTCTGTTCCCTCCTTTCACTCTTAATACGTTCGTACGAGCAAAATTGTGAGATGAAATGGTATTCTTTTTTTTATATCGTGTTTTCCTCCGAAATGCAACGCTTCCTCCGTTCGATTAAAAAGTGCGCAGCGGTCTGCGCGTTCTCCGTCATTTCCACGGAGAACCCTCGCAAACCACTGCGCGTTTTCTCATTCTTTTTTCACCAGCATCCGACGGGGCTTCTTCCGCTCCATCTTTATTTTCGGCGGATCGCCCGATGCGCCGCCTTGACAATATCCTCTGCGGTCAAATGATATTGCTTCATCAGGAAGTCCTGTGGACCGACCTGACCAAAGCGGTTCTGAATGCCGATGCGCTCTACCGGAATCAGATGCTTCTCGGTAATCAAATTGGCAACCGCCGAGCCCAATCCGCACGAAACCTGATGGTTTTCCGCCGTGACGATGCAGCCGGTCTCCTCTGCCGCCTTGAGCTCTTCGTCCAGCGGCTTCCATGTATGCATATCAACGATGCGTGCATTCACG
>CAVBHI010000068.1:0-4040 GCA_963595115.1 bacterium | reverse complement strand
ACTTGGTCGAGAAGAGAAAGATTAACACCACGCTTTTTCATTCTTTTATAACTTCTCTTATATGCTGTCGTGAATTTAATCTGATACATAAACTATTCTTCCAGAGCTTTCGTCAGTTCATCCATGCTGGTATAGCCCTGTACATTCGGATCACGGGAAATGCGTCTGGCTTCATCCATCGCGGCTAAGGTACTGGCATTATAATGGGGCATTTCGATGCTGAACGGAATGCCGCCACGCAGGACGCACTGATGAAGAAACAGATTGACAGCACTTGACATATCTAATCCGAGATTGTTAAACAGTTCATTTGCCTGCTTTTTTACATCCGCATCGATGCGGATCTGAGTAGGAGTTGTAGCCATACTGTCACCACCTTTCATTTATATAATAGCAGTTACGGTATACATTGTCAATCAAAAGTGGAATAAAATTACGCTTCCGTCAGGGCTTGATACCGGCGCATCAGCTCTGCGACACAAGCGCTTTCGCTGGTGTATGCGGCATCGCCTTTCTTGATGCCGTAAGCTGCCAAAACTGCTTGGTCATTTCTCTGGTGTGCCTTGCGAAGCTCTGGCGGCATAGTCAGTTCATCATATAAGTCCGCTAAACTGCTGTCGGGATACAAGGCTCTCGCGTCTAAAATGCCCTGCGCTGTCTGTTCAATCTTTGCCTTCTGCGCATCCGTTGCATCCGGCCAAGGGAAGTTGTTGTAGACGATATTAGCGGAGTAACGATAGTCGCTTTTTAATCTTCCGCATACGGCACGCATCCATGCCATATGGATATTCGACTCAAGAACACCAAAATGATATAGAGTGGCATCTGGAATGATGAAATTTAAATCTGTAGATATTGTATTTTCATCAAGAAATCCAGCTGGAATATATTTTCTTCTTTCAGAGCTTACTTTAGGCATTAAAATGAAATTTTGAGGATTTTTAGTTTCTCTAAACAATGAAGGAGTGGATGCTAATTTTTGTCTATCTGCTGCGCCAGACAGCCTATCTTGTCTGCACAATTCAATGCGCTCCATAACCTTCGGCATTTTTCGCAACTCAACAGGAGAAACACCGACCAACCATAAACACCAACGTTTCTTATTATTGATAAATTCTGTTGACCCAACTAAGCGTTTAATATATTTTTTAGAATTAGGTTCGGAAGAAACAAATTCCTCATATTCATCTTCTTCAATGATAAGATGCCCGCCGTCAGCAGGGCGATTTCCTGTAGTCATTTCAGGTATAGAGGAAAGAGGTCTGTTGAGATTATTGATAAATACATCTGGAGCATCAATTAAATATGCATTGATATTATCTACCGTTTGCATTCGATTTCCGGTAAACAGCATACGCGGTTTTTTGTTGACAGCACAGCTAAAGCCGACAATGACGCAATGCACATGGGCTTTCAGATTAGCTTCGCTATCCCAAATAAAGGTGCGATGCGCAAAGTCAATATGGATACCGAAACGGTCATACAACGGTTTCCAAACGCCAGCGACCTGTTCGCCTTGCGTAATTGAGTTGGTAGAGACAAATGCGGTGCGAATGGCGGTATTTTGCATGAGCTGAGCCGCTTTCCAGTACCAGCCGGAGACATAATCAATTTTTCCGGCGGTCTTGTACGGCTTGCCCTTTTCATCAATATAAATAGAAAGAATATCAGACTTTTGTTCCTTGCTCTGTAAAGAATATCCCACAAACGGTGGGTTGCCCATGATATAATTCAGTTGATTTTTCGGGACAACGGTTTCCCAATCAATGCGGAGAGCGTTTGCTTCTACAATATTGACATAGGACTTGAGCGGAAGGAAATCAATGGTGTGGCTGATAATATCCTCGGTTTCCTTGAGCATTTGACTTTCTGCAATCCAGAGAGCTGTTTTAGCGACTGTCACAGCAAAGTCATTGATTTCAATGCCGTAAAATTGCTGAATCGAGACTTTAATCGGATTGTTTATAGTATCGCCCATGACCAACTGATCGGACAGGAGACGCAATGCCTGATTTTCCAGACGGCGCAGGCACAGATAGGTTTCTGTCAAGAAGTTTCCGCTTCCTGCGGCAGGGTCGAGAAAAGTCAGCTGAGACAGCTTGTCCCGATACGCTTCCAGCTTTTGTTTTCGCGTTTTATCTACTTGAATCTGCTGAATTTCGTCCAGTTCTGCGCGCAGATCATCGAGAAACAGCGGGTCAATAACCTTGTGAATGTTCTCAATCGAGGTATAATGCATACCGCCCTTCCGGCGGGTCTCCGGATTCAGGGTGCTTTCAAATACCGCGCCGAAAATGGTCGGACTGATGTCAGACCAATCAAAATCCGCACTGGCTTTTTCGAGCAGTAATTCGCGGATTTCCTCTGTGAACTGCGGAATTTCAATGTCTTCTTTGGCAAACAATCCGCCGTTGACATACGGAAAAGCGGCAAGTTCCGGCTCTAAATATGGGTCGCGTTCTTCCGGCTTGGTGTCCAGCACTTGGAATAATTCAATCAGTGCTTTCCGCATGTGCCGTGTGTCAAATTCCTGTAGGTAATTCAGAAACATGTTGCGGGAGCCGAATATTTCTGCATCTTCTGCGTATAAGCAGAATACCAGACGAACGCACAGCACATTCAGGCTCTTTAGACTCTCCGGATCTTCCGGATTGTTGTACTGTTGGAGCAATGCATTGTACAGTTTACCAACAATTTCACCGGCGGCAATGGAGACTTCCATTTCCTTTTTGACTGCCTTGCTGTTTTCGTTCACAATGCATGCCAGCCGGTGATATTCCTTTTCTAAGTCAGACAAACGAATGACTTCCGGCTCGCCGTTTGGATAATTGGTGTCGTATAAGTCAAATTCCTGAAAATTGCAGACAATAATCCAGCGCGGACGCTCTTCATACGGCAGATAGCCTGCGTATCTCTGCGCCTGCTGGTATGGCGTGAGGGAAGAACCATCGGACTGCTTGTAGGCATGCTTTAGCTTGATGTCCTTGCCCTTTTGCTCAATTAAAACCTTTGTCTGAGGAATATATCCATCAATAAAGCTCTTGTGGCTCAATTGCACGGGTTTCTCGAATTGAATGAACTCTGTCGGACGTTCCACACCGAATACGTGCTGCAATAACGCAATCCAGAATACCTGTGTATCCTGCTTTTCATCGCCGCGCCCGTTCCAGTCCTCGGCAAATTTGCGTGCGGCGGCACGCTGTTCCTGCGCTGTCATATCATCATCCCTTCTTGAAAGAATACTTTTATTGTACCGACTATTTTTCCTCTTGGCAAGAGACGGCATAAAAATTCTTTCCTGCGTTCTTTCTCTGATGCGGGAAATATGCTATACTAAACATATCAAAACCAGAAGGATGTGAGCACATGAATCCTGCTTATGAAAAACTGACAAAATGTTATGAGAGCCTGCGTGCGCTGACGGATTTTCAGCCGAAATTTGCCTTGGTGTTGGGCACGGGCTTGGGCGCATTTGCCGACCGCATTCGCGTCGTACAGACCGTTAGCTATCACGCGATTGAAGGGTTCCCGACCTCAACGGTAGAGGGACATAAGGGACAGTACGTTTTTGGCTATGTAGATGCCGTTCCGGTAGTGATTATGCAGGGACGTGTGCATTATTATGAAGGATACGAAATTTCCGATGTCGTGCTGCCGATTCGCTTGATGAAGCTGATGGGGGCAGAAATTCTCATGGTGACCAATGCGTCTGGTGGTGTCAATGCGTCGTTCCATGCGGGAGATTTGATGCTGATTCGTGACCAGATTTCTTCGTTTATTCCGTCCCCGCTGCGCGGTGCAAATATTGATGAGCTGGGCGTTCGTTTTCCGGATATGACGGAGGCCTATGACAAAACGCTGTGTGAAATCATTCGCGGCACGGCAAAGAGAGAAGATATTCCGCTGCAGGAAGGCGTTTATGTTCAGCTGCCGGGACCGCAGTTTGAGTCTCCGGCGGAAATTCGGATGGTTCGCGCGCTGGGCGGCGATGCTGTCGGCATGAGTACCGCGTGTGAAGTGATTGCAGCGCGGCATATGGG
>CAVBHI010000067.1:0-4005 GCA_963595115.1 bacterium | reverse complement strand
CTGCCTCTGCTCGGTTTCCGTGTACGGATCAAGCAGTACGCCGTTTTTTAACAATAGCATGGTACATTTTCCTCCCTATTCCGTTATCCAAATTTCCATAGCAGCAAAATCGCCGCGCATTGTATTCCGATGATACCGGGGATACCCCACATAAATCGCCGATGCCGCGTCTTGTGGTGGATCAGGCGCATGGTCAGGTACATCAGCGGTCCGCCGCCCAGAATGCACAGCGCAAACAGCGTCTTTTCCGGCACACGCCAGGCGTCCCGCTGTGCGCAGCGCTTATCCCATATCGCCGTTCCCGCGCTGAGGACATTGATTATCAACAGATAGAACCATATTAGTCGCATTTTTCACTCCATTATGACAGGTTTCCGCACAGTACTCGTTTTTTTGATTGTACTTCCTACACACATAGTGTATGATAGAAATGTACTGTGTTAATAGTACCAAATTATAGATGATTTCGCAATCATCATACACGGGGGAGTTTTGTACCATTATGAAAAAACGACTGTTTCGCTTCCTGAGCCTTGCGCTGTGCTGCGCGGTGTTGTTCAGCGTAACCGGAATGGCGGTGAGCACGCCCAAGCTGGCATCGGAAACCGCCTGCGTCATTGATGCGGACAACGGAGAGATTCTGTATCAAAAGTACGCCAACCGCACCGAACGCCCTGCCTCGATTACCAAGCAGATGACGGCGTGGCTGGTTCTGGAGCATATCAAGGAGAACAATGCCAGCCTGGACGACAAGGTGACGGTCACCAGCGAAGCGCTGGCTACCGTGGATCTGAAGTCCACTCGCATCGGCTTTGAGGTTGGAGAAAAGCGCACGGTGCGCGATTTGATGTATTGTATGCTGGTGTATTCTGCCAACGATGCGGCAAATGTTTTGGCAGAGTATGTTTCCGGCGATGTCAGTCGCTTTGTCAAGCGGATGAATAAAAAGGCGAAGGAGATTGGCTGCACCAACACACATTTTGCCAATCCCAACGGGCTTGATCCGGACGATGCCGACAGCGACCACCATACCACGGCGCACGACATGGCGTTGATTTCGTATCAGCTGGGGCAGTATTCCGATTATTTTGATTTTGCCGGTTCGACAAACTATAGTCTGGATACGGATAAGGTGATAACGGATTCCTGGCAGATTTGGACAAAGGTCGATATGCTGCTTCCGGCTTCACAGTATTACAGCGAGGAAGCCATCGCGGGAAAAACGGGCTGGACCTCCAAGGCGCATCATACCTTCGTGGTATATATGAAGCGCGGTGACCGCAACCTGATTATTGTCACGATGAACAGCCTTTCTCCCGGTGACAAATATTCGGACGCCGAAAAGCTGATGGATTACTGTTGCAATCAGTATGAGGAAATCAGTTTGACACCAGAGGTTTATCAGGCGGCGGCGGAATCCGGTCTCAGCCAGCTCGGTTCTTCATACAAGCTGGACACCAAAAATCTGCCCAGCGCCACGGTACTTCTGCCCTCCGGCTTGACGGCAGACGATCTGCGCTACAAAGTTACCGTCAACAAGGACACGCAGCAGGCGACGCTGACCGTCGGTGTGGCAGAGTCGGGATGGGATACCTATCGGGCTGCCACCCATATGAGCGGCGACAAGGCGGAGCTGATTAAATGCACCCTCCCGCTCAAGTATGGTTTGTTCACGTCCGCTGCCAAGGCGGCGACCGAAACCACCGCCTCCGGCAAGCTTGCAATTCTGGACTTTTCGACCGCTGCCGGACAGCGCTTTCTCGTTGCTGTCGGCACGGCACTGCTGATCCTCGTCAGCCTGCTTTATCTGCTCACGCGGGTTATTCGCCGTTATGCAGCAAGAAAGGCGAAAAAGCACGCGCCGATCCGCGTTGTTATTGAAACGCCGAAGCAGTATCGGGAAAAAATAGAAAAGCCATCGGAGGATGTGGAACGCGTATTGCCGAAAGCGTCGGACGGAGAGAGCCGCGCAGAAGATATACCATCGAATTGATGGGGAGATGAGGGCGAAAACGGGTATGCGGCAGGATACCCGTTTCCGGAAACAGACAAATCGTTTCGGGCAAGAAATCAAGGAGTTCCGTGGTTTCTTGCCCGTTCTTTTGCCGGTGCGCAGAGGAGCGCCGGCATCGTGCGATACCGTGCGTCGCCGCGACGGCGACAGTTCACAGAATCTTCTTTTGACAAATGCCAAGGGAAAACTTATACTTAAGATAGTTTTATAATAGGAATAATAGAGCGTATTGCGCCTATGCATCACAATAGAAGGGGAGATTTTCGGATGGATTTCACGGAAAAAACAATCGAACAGGATTACAAATTTCGCGGAAAAATTATGTCGGTGCGCGTAGACCGCGCGCTGCTGCCCAACGGCAAGCCGTGCATGCGAGAGGTGTGCGAGCACGTCGGCGGTGTCGGCATTTTGCCGATTGATGAAAATCGCATGGTCACGCTGGTGCGACAGTATCGCTATCCGTATGCGGAGACGATTTTGGAGATTCCGGCGGGCAAGATGGATCATGGACCGGAGGACGCAGAGGACTGCGGTCGTCGAGAGCTGGAGGAGGAAACCGGCTTGCAGGCGGGTGAAATGATTTCGCTGGGTGAGATTTGGCCGTCTCCGGGCTTTATGGATGAGCGGCTGTATCTGTTCTGCGCGAAAAAGCTGACGCAGGGTCAGGTGCATCCGGATGAGGATGAATTTGTCGAGCATGTGCAGATGCCGTTCGAGGAGCTGTGCCAACGTGTGGTATCCGGTGAGATCAAGGATGCAAAAACGGTTGCGGCAGTGGGCAAGGCGCTGCTGCTCGGTCTGTAAAGAAGGGTTTCCAAGGGAATGAAAAAGCTATTCCAATCGCGCAAGCTTTCGGTATCCAGACCGGAGGACAACGAAACAGAACAAGTGAATGCGCAAACGCCAACGACACAGCCGGACGCGCACAATGCGACGGCAGCTGCACCATCGCAGAGCAAAGCGGAGACGGCGGAGAAGCCGGTGCGCAAGGACGTTGACAAGCAGGAGAAAAAGCGCGCAAGGCTGGAGGAAAAGAACCGAAAGCAGGAAGAAAAGCGCAGAAAAACGCAGGAAAAACAACGGAAAAAAGATAGAAGGTGGGAAGCAAAGCACGGCCGGAGCAAGCCGAAGAAAACACCGGCAGAGCCAAAGCCGCCGGTTTCGCTCCAGGGACTGCTGAAGCAGCTGCGGGAACGCCCAAGCATGAAGGAAAGCCTGAGACGCAAGTGGACGGCAACGTTGATGATGCTGGTGCTGTGCGTGCTGTGCATCGTCGGTGTGTTCCTGCTCAGTGCGACAGTAAACTACTACATCAATCAGTTCCGTTCGCAGGTCGGCACGGTGTTTACAACCGACCTGCTACAGGAGATGAACACGGAGGCGACGGGTGACCCCAACACGGCGGCGACCGCACTGTCCGAGATGGTGGAGGCGTACTCCGGTGCGCTCGGCATCGGCTCGGGACGGGAGTACTATATTCTCGATGGGGAAACCGGCGAGTGCCTTGCCACGTCCGACGCGGCGTTTGACGGCATAGCACCGCACACGACAAACATTGTCCGCGCGATGAACGGCAGCATTGGCGAGTCACTCCCGTTGTTTGGCAAGACAATGGACATTGCCATTCCGATTCAGGGCGACAGCAATTATGTGCTGGCGATTACCGATGACCGCAGTGATATGCATCATATGTGCTGGCTGATGTTCCTCGTCATTGTGGCGGCGCTGGTTGTCGGTCTGCTGTCGGCGGCGGCGCTGAGCATGGTGCTGATTCGCACGGTGACAGACCCGATTGCCGAATTGAACGAGGGCGCGAAACGCATCACACGCGGGGAATACGATAAGGTTTTGCTGGTGCGTGATCCGGACGAACTCGGGGAGCTGACCGAATCGTTCAATGAAATGTCGGCGTTTGTGCGCCGCTCCGTCCGCATGGCAGAGCTGGAGCGCGTGCGGCTGCAGGCGGTCAGCGGATACCTGAAGGAAGGTAT
>CAVBHI010000066.1:0-2798 GCA_963595115.1 bacterium | reverse complement strand
CATTGGTCTGGATGGTGTGATCGGGTAAATGCCCGCCACTTCGGTAAACGCATACGATACGTGTGCCGCAGCGGTATTGCCATCCATGGATTTCATTTTTCTTTCCATAAATGTGATGTCCTCCTCTTTGTGATAGGATTGTAATTTATCTATTCGGATGCGCGGAGCATCCGGAAGAGAAAGCGGTGTTATCATTGATTTGACAAAATGGCAAATAAATGAAATAAAACGGGTATAATGATTAAATTTTCATGCTTATTGTACCAGAGAATGTTGTAAATGTAAACCTGACCAAAGAAAAATCAGCGATTTTACACAAAGGGCGCAGAATTTCTGTTGCGATTTGGTAACAATGATTGATATTGTTGCAATGCTATGAAAAAAGAAGAAAAATTTGTTTAGATTATAAACGAAACCGGTCAAAACATAACAAAAAATGAGCAAAATATCACAATTTTTTATCAGCAACACGAAGCGTTTCGACAGAAAAACAGAAACCCCAAACGAGAAGGATTTATGAAATGTCAGCCGTATCGAAGTGAGCGGACTCAAAAAAGATTACCACTACTTTACAGGAAAAGGATGGGGGTATGCTTTGCAGAAGGAGTGAATTACTTTGCAGAAACACAAAGTTTTTTCGAGACGGCGCGAGAAATATGAGGAAGGGATTTGTAACGGAGGAAGGAATCGGATACAATAGAAGCATGACAGTAAGGAGGGTGCGGGAATGGTATCAACAGTGTGCTCCGCGGGGCTCTATGGAGTGGAAGGCTATTTGGTTATTGTAGAGTGCGAAACGTCGAGCGGTTTGCCTGCGTTTGAAATTGTGGGACTGCCGGGTATGGCGGTCAAGGAATCGCGGGAGCGCGTGCGCGCGGCGGCACGGTCGAGCGGATTCCCGCTTGCACCGGCGCGGATTACGGTCAATCTTGCACCGGCGGATGTCCGCAAAGAGGGAGCAGTGTACGATTTACCGATTTTGCTGGGACTGCTGGTGGCGCAGGGATCGTGTCCGACCTTGCCGGAGGACTGTGTGTGCATCGGTGAGCTGTCGCTGTCCGGTGAACTGCGTCCGGTCAACGGTGTGCTGTCGATGGCAATGGCGGCGAAGGATGCCGGAAAGAACACGCTGCTTGTACCGGAGGAAAACGCAGCGGAAGCGGCGCTGGCAGGAGATATTACGGTATATGCAGCGCACACGGTGCAAGATATTGTACACCATTTGGAAGGACTGAAGCGGATGAAGCCTTATTGGTTACAGCCACAGCCCAAACGCACCATGCAGCCGGAGTTGGATTATGCCGAGGTGTTGGGGCAGGAGAACGTCAAGCGTGCGATGGAAATTGCGGCGGCAGGCGGGCATAATATTTTGTTGAGCGGCTCACCCGGTTCCGGAAAAAGCATGATGGCAAAGCGCATTGGAACAATTTTGCCGGAGATGACGGAGGAGGAAAAGAAAGAGGTTGTACGTGTATATTCGGCGATCGGCGAAGGTATGGAGGCAGTACTGCGGGAGGAACGTCCGATGCGTTCGCCGCATCACACCATTTCTCCAGCCGGTATGGCAGGCGGCGGCGCGGGCATTCCCAGCCCCGGTGAGGTATCGCTATGCCACAACGGAACGTTGTTCCTGGATGAATTGCCGGAGTTTTCAAAGGATGCATTGGAGGTGCTCCGTCAGCCGATGGAGGACGGTGTTGTGACCATTGTGCGTGCCGCAGGGCGTGTGACCTATCCGGCGCGGTTTCAACTGGTTTGCGCCATGAATCCGTGCAAATGCGGCTGGTATGGACATCCGTCTGGACGATGCCACTGCTCGCCGCAGGAGGTTGCGCGCTATCGCAAACGGATTTCCGGTCCGTTGCTTGACCGTATTGATTTACAGATTGCGGTACAGCCGGTGCCGCTGGAATCGCTGGCGGAACGCCAACCGGCAGAGCCGTCGGCGGCGATTCGGAAGCGCGTCGTGGCAGCGAGAGAGATCCAGCGTAAGCGATATGAGGGAACGGCGATTCGCTGCAACGCAGAGATGAGCGGTGCGTTGCTTGCAGAGTATGGACAGCCGGATGAGGCGGGACAAAAGCTGCTGAACGCCGCATTCGCACGGTTGGGTATGACAGCGCGCAGCTATGACCGTGTGATTCGTGTTGCGCGAACGATTGCGGATTTGGACAAGGCGGAAATGATTTTGGCAGAACACGTTGCGGAAGCCATTCAATACCGCTTTCCGGAACGGATATAGCGATATATAATGTACAGAAAAATGAGAACGCCGCACAGCTGCTGTGCGGCGTTTAACAATGGATACGATTCATCGGTATTCACTCGTTCCTTTATTTTCTTGTGCTTCTCATGGGGATAAATGTCGTCATGAGAAACGGTCTCTGGGTACAAAAAAACCACGCCTTCGCGTGGACCATGAGATTATGAAAAAACACGTTATTTTGTGGAAACATAATCGTGATCGTCACCGAAGATAAGATCATCAATATCCGGCTTTTCTTCCTGCGGCTTATAGTCGCGAATCTTCATCATAGATAACATACTGTCACATCCTTTCTTAACTCTCTTTGTTCGTTTTGTATAGTATACACCAAAGTGTGTAAATTGTAAAGAGAGAAATGTAAAAAATAAATAAATAGTTTGTAAAACAAGAGCAAAAAAGAAACAAGACTTATACAAAACATCACAGTAAAGAGGAAGAGAAAAAGAAAAACCCCCCGCGCGGCCGATGTCACCAGATTAGTAACCTGCACAGCTCCTGCAGGTGGGTTTCCCCTGCAGGAGCTGTGCAGGTT
>CAVBHI010000065.1:0-3575 GCA_963595115.1 bacterium | reverse complement strand
GTGCGGCAGGGGAGAGTGGCTTGGCGTTTTGTGTCCAGTCCATGCTCTGTGCGAGGGCACGGATGTATTTCGGGCGTGTGCCGCAGCAACCACCAAGAATGTCTGTGCCGAGAGAGGCGATACCCTGCATCTTCATCGCAAAGTACTCCGCGTTGTCGGCAAAGTGAATGCGGCTGCGTTCATAGCGCGGATAACCGGCGTTTGGCATGGCAACAAGCGGCTTGCCGAAGGGTGGAATGGAGCGCAAAATCTGCTCCATATGACCGGGACCGATGCCGCAGTTGAGACCAGTGGCATTGATCTCCGGCGCTTCGGCGGCATCCCGCAGCAGGCGGCGTGCGCTGAGACCGGCGCTGCTGTAGCCGAACTGGTTGACGGAAAACTGTACCATGGCAAAAAAATCGCGCTCTGCCTTGAGCGTCCGAATCGCATCCAGCACACAGTCAAGAGAGGAAAGGGTCTCAAACAGCAGAATATCCAGCCCCTCTGCCAGCAACGTGCGACCGATGGCGACGTATTCCGCTGTCTTTGTGGCTGAGTCCTGGTACTGATATTCGGAAATTGCGCCAATGTCACCGGCGATATAGACCTCGCGCTCTCCTGCGGCAGCACGAGCCAGTGTGACGGCGGCGTGCAGCAGAGAGGTGCGCTCCGCTTCGTCCGGAATGTGAACGGAGTTTACCGTGAACGTGTTGGTGCGCAGCAGCTTTGCGCCGGCATCCACATATTCACGGTGAATGGCGATAACACGTTCCGGATGGTCACGGTTTGCCAGCTCAGGCATATCTTCCGTGCCGTATTTTTCGGCATAATACGTGCCGAATGAGCCATCCGTCAGCAGCTTATTGGTTTGTAAATAGTCAGAAATTGAGGTGGGCATAGACCGATTCTCCTTTTTCGGGGGTATCTTCTCATAGAATTCCTCTGGTATCATACCAAATTTCCTACCGGCTTGCAAGGAAGAACGACACGCCGAGACCAGGGATGAGCAATAACAAAAACGACCGCCAGCATGTGCTAGCGGTCGCTTGCATTGGTAATTTAGTTGTCGTTCAGGTTCAGCGGGTTCTTCAGCTGACCACCCGGAATTTCCTTTCCGAACGGTCCGTCGTAAGTAAAGAAGCCACGACCGGACTTGACACCCAGCAGACCTGCGCGAACCATCTTGCGCAGCAGCGGATGCGGACGATACTTCTGGTCGCCTGTCTCATGGCAAATGGTCTCCATGATCGCCAGATTGACGTCATGACCAACCAGATCAGCGGTGTGGAGCGGACCGGACTTCATACCGGCGCCCAGCTGCATAGCGCGATCCACATCCTCCGGGGATGCGATGCCATCGGCAACAATACCCATTGCCTCGTTCATCATCGGGATCAACATACGGTTGACGACGAAGCCCGGACCTTCGTTGACCGGAACCGGCGTCTTGCCGAGACCGCGCATCAGATCCATCGTGAAATCAAAGGTTTCGGTGGATGTCTGCATGGCATGGATAACCTCAACCAGCTTCATGATCTGAGGCGGGTTGAAGAAGTGGCAGCCGACAAACTTCGTGGAACGATGCGGAATGGCAGCCGCCATTTCCGTAATCGACATAGCGGAGGTATTGGATGCAAAGATGGTATGTGCCGGGCAGATAAAGTCCAGCTCACGCAGCAGATCCTTCTTCAGATCCATGCGCTCCAGGATTACTTCCATTACAAAGTCCGCATTGGAAGCCGCCTTGCGGTCGGTTGTCATTTTCAGCTTGGAAAGCAGCTCATTCTTCTGGCTTTCCTCCATCTTGCCCTTGCGAACAAGAAAATTGTAGTCGCTCTCGATTCGGGAATAACCGCCGCGCAGGAAACGATCCTGAATATCGACCAGCGTAACATCGTGGCCGTTGGTCAGGAATACCTCTGCGATACGGGCACCCATGTTACCAGCACCGAATACACAAACATTCATGGTATGAAACTCTCCCCGTTACTCAATTTCTCCAGATTCTTTCGGGCGTATCGGAAACGTACCTTGTCACAGCGCGACGCTGTGAAGGATTTATGATGTTCCGCACCCTCATTCTCCATTTGTCCCAAATAAGTGATTCCGGCACTTACTTGTTGCTGAATTCCTTTGCCGGCTTGTCCTTGCTCTTGTCGAGGAAGTATGCCATAGCGTACTTCTGATCCTCGGTAGCAAAGCACTGACCAAAGCAGTTGCCCTCGAACTTCAGAGCGGAGTTCAAGTCAGTCTGCATACCAACATTGACGGCTTCCTTTACCAGGGAAACCGCGATCGGAGCCTGTGCAGCAATCTCCTCTGCCAGAGCCAGAGCTGCGGCGTTCAGCTCCTCTACGGTGTCATATACTTCGTTGACCAAGCCGATTTCCTTTGCATGCTGTGCGGAATAGTTGCCGCGCGCCGTGTAAAGGATCTCCTTGGCATGACCCATGCCGACCAGACGAGCCAATCTCTGCGTGCCGCCGCAGCCCGGCGTGATGCCCAGACCAACCTCCGGCTGACCAAACAGAGCGTTTGCGGATGCAAGACGAATGTCGCAGGACATTGCCAGCTCACAACCGCCGCCGAGGCAGAAACCGTTGATTGCTGCGATAACCGGACGCTTGAAGTTCTCGATCTTCCAGCAAACGCGGTTGGAATCGTTGCCAAATGCCTTACCCTCTGCAACCGACATGGTAGACATCTGAGAAATATCAGCGCCAGCGACGAAGGACTGTACTTCCTTGCCCTTCTTGTTGACACGAGAGGAACCGGTCAGAACAACGGCGTAAACGTCATCCATTGCGCCAACCTGATCAAATGCCTCCTCCAGCTGAGCATACATGTCGGTGCTCAGTGCGTTCATTGCCTGCATGTGCTCGATCTTGACGATCGCGACATGACCCTTCTTTTCAATCGTTACATCAGTCATGACTCTGTACTCTCCTTACCAGTGTCAGGGAGAGGAGAAGCAGAAGGACTGCTCCTCCTCTGTCGTCGTATGTCAATTATTTTCTTACTTGCACAGCTCGTCGCGCTCAACGATGATTGCTTCGCCCATGCCGCCGCCGATGCACATCGTAGCCAGACCGATGGTCAGGTCACGCTTGATCATTTCGTAGATCAGGGTGGTGGTGATACGGGTACCGGCAGCGCCGATCGGATGACCCAGAGCGATTGCGCCGCCGTTTACGTTTACCTTGGACATATCGAAGCCCAGTGTGGTATTAACAGCGCAAGCCTGTGCGGCAAATGCCTCGTTGGACTCGATCAGGTCGAGGTCAGCAACGGTCAGACCGCCGCGCTTGAGAGCCTGACGAACCGACTCGATCGGACCAATGCCCATGATTGCCGGATCACAGCCAACCGAGCCGAAGGAACGGATCTTTGCCATCGGCTTCAGACCGTGTGCCTTTACATAATCCTCGGAAGCAATGACCATGAATGCACCGGCATCGTTGATACCGGAAGCATTGCCTGCGGTTACGGTGCCGTCCTTCTTGAATGCCGGACGCAGCTTTGCCAGCGTCTCCAGCGTCGTGCCCTCTCTCGGATGCTCGTCGGTGTCAACAATAACGGTCTTCTTGCGGGAG
>CAVBHI010000064.1:0-2468 GCA_963595115.1 bacterium | reverse complement strand
CGGTGTGGGAGCGATTCGCATCAATCCGGGCAACATCGGCTCGGATGAGCATGTCAAGGCGGTGGCAGACCGCTGTCGGGAAAAGTGCATCCCGATTCGCATTGGTGTCAATTCCGGCTCGATTGAAAAAAATATTTTAGCGAAATATGGCGCACCGACGCCGGAAGCAATGGTGGAAAGTGCACGGTATCATATTTCGCTGCTGAATCGCTATGATTTTGATGATATCTGCGTGTCGCTCAAGTCGTCCAGCGTGCCGGACACGATGCGCGCCTATCAGCTGATGCACGAACAAACCAATTACCCGCTTCATCTTGGTGTGACCGAGGCTGGCACACCGTATATGGGAACGATCAAATCGGCGGCAGGCATCGGCGGACTGCTGGCACTGGGTATTGGCGACACGATTCGCGTCTCTCTAACGGCAGATCCGGTGGAGGAAATTCACGCGGCATATGCTATTTTAAAGGCAGTTGGGCGAAATGATACCGGTGTAAATATTGTGTCCTGTCCGACCTGCGGACGCACCAAAATTGATCTGATTGCCATTGCAGAAGAGGTGGAAAAGCGAGTTGCTGCTCTGCCGATAAAGCTGAAGGTTGCCGTCATGGGCTGTGTCGTCAATGGTCCGGGCGAGGCACGTGAGGCGGATATTGGCATTGCAGGCGGTGATGGTGTCGGCTTGATTTTTCGCCATGGCGAAATTCTGCGCAAGGTATCGCAGGATCAGCTGGTGGAGGAATTGATGAAAGAAATTGATGAGATGACAAAGGAGCAGTCCACTTGAACGCATTGCAGGAATTGTTCAATCAATATCAAAACGAATCTCACCGAGCATACCTCGAACAAGGCGAGGTATGCTCTCTTGCCGTCAGCCACGATAAGCGGGCGATTTTGTGTCAGGTAAAGTTTGACGATATTGTGCCGCGCCGCGTGTTACAGGACATGGAGAACGGCATCGCGGAGAAATATCAGGTCTCCCGCGTCCGCATCTCGCCACGCTATCAGCTGAACGGTCTGACGGAGGAATACATCGGCAGTCTGAAGGACTATGTGACGCTGCACTCGCCGTGTGCACAGGGCTATCTGGCAGACAGCGAGTGGATTCGGACAGAGAATGGGCTGGAAGTATCGCTGCTGGATACCGGTGTGGAATATCTGTCTCTGTCGTTTCAGCAATTACCGGAATTGATTCGGACGGAGACTGGATTGTGCTGTGCGGTCAACCTGATTAAGAGCAGCAAGGAAACCGAGCAGCGCTTGGCGCAAAGTATCAATAAAGAACACGATGAAGCATTGCGCCATGCCGCAAAGAAAAGCGCAGCCGCAGCAGCGAAGGAAACGCCGACGAAAAAAACGGCGGCAAACGGCGAAGCTCGCCGACCGATGAGAAAATCATTTGCAGCGAAGAAGGATGAAAATCTCCTCTATGGAAAGCTGTATGAAGAGCCGGTGGTGTCCATCAAGGAAGCGGCGCGGTCGGTGGACAGCGCAACGATTCGTGGAGAGGTATTTTTCATTGAGCATAAGGAAATTACCAGCAAAAACACCGGCAAAAAGTGGATGAAAATCGGCTTTGACGTCACGGATTTGACCAGCTCCATTCGCATCAGCAAATTTGTTGCAGCAGATAAAGCGGGAGAGCTGGTGGATGTCATCAAAAACGGGATGTATTTGACGATTCAGGGTAAGGTCAGCTATGATACTTATATGAAGGAAACGGTCATGGAGCCGACTGGTATTCTAAAGAGCACGAAAAAGGTGCGCATGGATCACTGTGAGCAGAAACGTGTGGAGCTGCACCTGCACACGAATATGTCTACCATGGACGGCATCTCTCCGACAAAAAATCTGATGAAGCGCGCGAAGGATTGGGGACACACGGCGATTGCAATTACCGACCACGGCTGTGCGCAGGCGTTTCCGGACGCGATGCACGCGATTGAGCGAAATGGCATTGACCTCAAGGTGCTGTATGGCGTAGAAGCATATTATGTCAACGATGGTGATGTTGTTTCGGTTGTACGCGGAAGCTATGATGCGCCGCTGACCGAAACGTTTGTGTGCTTCGACACGGAGACCACAGGGCTTCGTCCGGATATGGAGGAAATCACGGAAATTGCGGCGGTTAAGGTGCGAAATGGCGAGGTTCTGGAGGAATTTCAGACCTATGTAAATCCACACAAACCCATTCCGGCGAACATCACAGAGTTGACCGGCATCTCGGACGAGACGGTGGCGAACGCACCGGAGCTTTCCGAGGCACTTCCGGCGTTTCTGGAATTTGTCGGCGATCTGCCGCTGGTGGCGCACAACGCCGGATTCGATATGGCGTTTATCCGCAAGGGGTGTGAACGGCTGGACATTTCACGGGAATTTACGGCGATCGACACGGTGGAAATGTCGCGCATTTTATTTCCGGACATGTCACGCCACAAGCTGAATGTGTTGGCAAAGGCGCTGAAGGT
>CAVBHI010000063.1:0-7407 GCA_963595115.1 bacterium | reverse complement strand
CCAGACTCATCAGCTGATGTCCCAGACAGATACCAAAAATCGGAATTCCAGACGAAATCAGCTGCTTGAGATTTTCAATAATCTCCACATTTTCCGCCGGATCGCCGGGACCGTTGGACAGCATAACGCCGTCATAGCCGCCCTCCAGCACTTCCTTCGGGTCGGTCAGCGCCGGAAGCACCGTGACCTCACAGCCGCGTGCACACAGCTCGCGCTGGATATTGCGCTTAACGCCGAAGTCAAACAGCGCCACACGGTATTTCTGCTCACCCTCTGCCGGATACACTGCCGGCTCGTCAATCGTCACGGTGCGCACTGCATTCTTGACGGTATATTCCTTCATCGCCGCAATCGCTGCATCATCCGGTTCATAGCCTTCCGAATACAGGATGCCGTTCATAACACCGCTGCTGCGCAAAATGCGCGTCAGGCGACGGGTATCAATGCCCGCCAGACCAACAATGTTTTCTGTCTTCAAATATTCGTCAATCGAGCGATCCTGCCGCCAATTCGATGGATACCGACACGCTTCCCGCATGATGAAGCCGCTAACCCAGCTCTTGCGCGACTCAAAATCCTCGGCGTTCAGTCCATAGTTGCCGATCAATGGGTATGTCATGCAGACCGTCTGACCGTAATAGGACGGATCAGTCAGAACCTCCTGATACCCTGCCATGCCGGTATTAAATACGATTTCTGCCGTACTCGTTCCCTCTGCGCCAACGCTTTCGCCCTCAAACAGCGTACCATCAGCCAGCAGGAGATATGCTTTCTTCAATGTTCCAGACACTCCTTTGTCTCTTGCCATGTGCGGCGCACCGCACACGCGGTTTCTTTCAAAAGCACGGATGGGTGCTTACTTTTTTATCTGATCGCCGAAACGATGTCGTCTCGCATACGGATTGCCTCTTGGCGGGCAGCCTCCTGATAATCCAAATCACACTTCTTCCACGCGCACATAATGCCACGGGAGGAATTGACGATAGCGCCCAAGCCATCATCATTGAATGCATTGGCAATGTCCTTTGCCGTTGCGCCCTGTGCGCCGTAGCCCGGTACCAGGAAATAGCTGTGCGGAATGATTTCACGCACGATCTTTTGCTCCTCCGGATAGGTTGCGCCAACCACAGCGCCGACCTGACTATAACCGCACTCGGTCATCAGCTCCTCGCCCCACTCGGCAACCTTTTCCGCCACGCGAACATACAGCGGCTTGCCATCCATCTCTCGGTTCTGGAATTCTCCGGAGGACTTGTTTGACGTCTTGACCAGTACATAAATGCCCCGGTCACGGTTCTTGCACTCGTTCAGGAACGGGACAATGCCATCCGAGCCAAGATAGGCGTTGACCGTGCACGAATCACAGTTGTATACCGGTACGCTTACGCCGCCGACCTCCGTTTCGCCGAGATATGCCTGTGCATACGCCGTTGCCGTCGCGCCGATGTCATTGCGCTTGATGTCTGCGATGACATACATGCCTTTTTTGTGTGCGTATTCAATCGTTCTCTGAAGAACAACCGCGCCCTCCGGTCCGAGCAGCTCATAATACGCTGCCTGCGGCTTAATCGCCGGTACAATATCGTGCAGCGCGTCAATCAAGCCCTTGTTGAACTCCATCATGCTCTCTGCCGCCGCCTGACGCGTGTTGCCATACAGCGCAATGTTGCGATCTACAATGTGCGCCGGGATGTACTCCAGACGGGCATCCAGCCCCGCCACGGTCGGATTGTTTTTCTCTCGAATCGCCTTTACCAGGGCATTCACAGACATACCAGTTCCTCCTGCATTTCTCTGTTTTTCGGGACGTATCGAAAAAGTCAAACCGTTTGACTTTTTGCGTCTTTTCTGATTGCGTATGTTCTTGTTTTCTCTCCGCCGTGCATCATTCCGGCGCAATGCGTTCCAAAATAACGACGCCGTCTCGTCCGTCCACTTCCTTCAGCAGAACGCGAACGGTTTCCTCCTGCGAGGTCGGCACATTTTTTCCGATATAATCCGGACGGATGGGCAGCTCACGGTGTCCGCGATCCACCAGCACCGCCAGCTGAATGCGGTGGGCGCGTCCAACGCGCAAAATCGCCTCCAGCGCGGCGCGCGCCGTGCGTCCGGTGCACAGAACGTCATCCACAATAATCACCGTTTTCTGTTCAATATCCGCAATGCGCAGCTTTGGCAGCGGTGGCTGTGTCCGGCTCGGATTGTCATCCCGAAACGCCGTGATGTCCAGCGGCAGCGTTTGCGGGCAAACCCCTTCTACATCCGCAATTTTTGCCGCCATACGCTCTGCCAGATATTCTCCACGGGTGCACACACCTGCCAGCACAAGATTTTTACCGCCGTGGTTCTTTTCAATGATCTCATAGGAAATTCGGTTGACGGCGCGGCGAACCGCGCTCTCCTCCATAATCTCCGCTTTTTTTCTCTGCGTCATCGCGTTCCCCTCGTATCAACGGATAATAAAAAAACGGCTGTCTGCACCTTTCCATAGGGTCAGAAGCCGTCAACGGGCGCACTACGCCCCTTGAATCCTATCATCCGCCGCCTTGCAAAACTCACGGGTTTCGCTTAAAGGTGCATTTTCACTCTTTTCTATTATATACCCGTGCTAATTCTTTGTAAATCCTCACGAATTCAAAACTTTCCTCTGTTCCGGCTGGTATGTCCGTCTTTCTGCACAAACAGGCAATGTATTGGCGGATTTCGGACAGCATTTCCACATAGGAAAATGCTCCCCTCAAGCGGTGCAGTCGTTTCGCCGCCATCCGCTTGCAAGGGAGCATTTTTGTTCTGTTTCTACGCTCTTGCACTCTTTCTTTTAGAACTTTCCTCCACCGCCGCCGTGGGTTTGACCGGAGGAGGAGGTATGCGTGCTGGAGCCGGAGCTATAATCATCGTCATCATCATCCGGTCGTGCCGTTTTATCCACATGAGAATACAGGAACAGGTCGCGGCTCTCCGTTACCTCGAAGCTTCCCTCACGCAAATAGTCTCGCGCTGTCGGCTTGCTGCGGACACTCTTGAGCTGCCCCTTCATGCCGCCGACAACAAGGAATGCAAGCACAACGCCAACCACGATAGAAATCAGAATCCACTTGTTTCCCAGAGGCTCGCGCGGAAGATTCTTGCTGTCAAACGGTTCGTCATTCCGTGCCTGTGTGATAAAGCTGTCGCATTGCTCGGCGAACACATCAAATGCCGCCGCATAATCTCCTTCCGATAGATCCGAAAGCATTTGCTCCCCGATGTACTGAATACCGGCATCGGTAAATGCCGTGATGCCGTAGCCGCAGGTTGAGATATACCAATCGCGATCCTCCATGCTGATGAGCAGCAGAACGCCGTCCTTCTGCTCACCATATCCATAATCACATTCATCATACAGATCATCGGCATAAGCGACAACATCCTTACCGTCCAGACTGTTTGTTGTAGCAATAACAATATCCATCTTCTGTCGCTGGCTGATTTCATCCAGCTCCTGCAGCAGGGTATCTTGTTCCTCCTGTGTCAGCAGATCGGCATTGTCCTGTACGCGATAGTATTCCGAGGAAAATCCGCTTTCGTTCGCGGCAAATACCGAAATCGAAAGGGACAGGCAGAAAACAAGGGCAAATACACCCGCGAAAAGCTTTTTCTTCATGATACCGTCCCTCCTTTACAGAATGCCCGCAAGCCACAGCAGCTGTGCCACGCCGTAGGCGGCGGCGCTGCACACCACGGAAAGAACGATTCTCCACTTTCTCGCAGCTTTTTTGTCCAGCGGCAGATCACCGACCAGCTTGCCGGTTTGCCCGTTCATCGCAAACAGGTATCGTTCTCCGTTCCACGAGGTATTGAGCAGCCAAACCGGATACAACGCGTATTTTGCCACACTGTTTTCAAAACGAATTCTGGTGTCCTCCGGTACAACGGTATTGTAATTCCTTACCGTCTCGGCAAACGATTCCTCCGTACTGCGCTTGATGCGTTCATTGGCGCGGTCAATGCTCTGCTCCGCATCAACGTCATATTTATCGGCAAGATAACCGGCAAGATACGCCGTCTGGAAGTCCACCGCATCCGAAAAATCAAACGGTTCAACGGATTCCATCAGGTCATCCGGCATATTTGATGAGCCGTCCACCGGAACGCGTTCAAAGCGGATCTTTCCACCACGCACAACAGCATAGTAGCTGGTTTCTATGTAATCATATTCGCTGTCGCTCCATGTGCGGACACGGGTTGCCTTGTAGCGGATATTGGCATCCACATCGGTATCAAATAGCCAGAACGGAACATAAACACCCTTGACTTCATCAATATGATTCTCATCCTTGAAGATTTTCGGCAACAGCTTTTTGCCGCCGTAATGCTTACGGAGCGCTTCCTTCGCCGCCTTTTTGTCCAGCTTAAACGGAATAACATAGTCCGGCTTGAGCGCTCCGGAAAACTGCTTCATCATGACAACCGGATTTCCGCAGTACGGGCAGGAGGTTGCCGCCGTATTGGCATCCGCCACGATCTCACCGCCGCAGGATTGGCAGACATAGCTGCGCAGTCCATCGACTTCGTTTTCCGCCCATTCCGAACCGGCTGCCGTTTCCCACCGCATGCTGTCGGCAGCTTCGTTTTTCAGCTCCCGATCATAGGACTCCAACGTTTCCATTTCAAACTCGGTATCGCAGTACGGACACTTCATCTTCTGCACGGAGCTGTCAAACGCAATTGCACCGCCGCAGCACGGGCATTTGTATTCCTGTAATGTATTCAAACCATCGCCTCCTCGCTTATATTCGGGGGATACTGTATTCGGCATTGCTATCCGTATTACTGAATGTCGTTGTCGTCAAACGGATCGCCGCACTCCGGGCAGAATTTCGGCGGATTCTTCGGATCTTCCGGCTCCCACCCGCATTTATCACAACGATAAAGCGGAGCTCCTGCCGGTTTCTTCGCGCCGCAGTTCGGGCAAAATCTGCCCTTGTTGACCGCACCGCATGCGCATATCCAGCCATTGCTCTGTTCCGGGCGGGAAGCGCCGCACTCCGGGCAAAACTTACCGGTGGACATCGCGCCGCAGACACACTTCCACGCATTCGTCGGCTTGGGCACCGGCTTCGGCTTGGGCGAACCGCACTCCGGGCAGAACTTACCGCTTGCCGTTGTACCGCACGAGCACGTCCAGGTATCACCGGAAGGGCTGTCCGGCGATGTCTGCGGTGCGGTCTGCTGTGCCGCCTGCTGTTGCCCCATGGTAAATAGGCTCTGCGGATTCGTCCCGCCGCCTGCATTCATCGCCATTCCCATGCCCATAAATCCGGTCATCGCCCCAGACTCATTGGAGGCAGCGGACTTCATGGCATCTGCCTGTGCACCGACCAGCGTTGCCGCCGCCATCGTCGGATCGCGCATCATGGCAGTGCGCTGCGCCTGCTTAATCAGCTCGGCATCCTCATCCGGCAGCGTCAGCGAACCGAGCGCAATGCTGACTACCTCAAGTCCACGCAGCTCGCCCCACTTGTTGGACAAGGCGGTATTCATGGCATTTTCCAATTCGGTTGTGTGCGCCACAATCTGATTCGGACGCAGCTCCATATCAGAAAGCCTGCCGAACGCCGGTTGCAGTGCGCTGATAAACTCGGTTTTCAGTTGACTGTCCAGCTCATCTCGGGTGTATTCGTCGCTGACATTCCCACAGACATTGGTGTAAAACAGCAGCGGGTCTGCAATTTTATACGAATATACACCGGAACAACGCAGAGACACATCAATATCCAGCCCCAACTTGCTGTCCACAACGCGAAACGGAATCGGATTGGGCGTACCAAATTTATTGTCCACCAGCTCTTTCATATTGAAATAATAGACCCGCTGATCCTTACCGGTATCCCCGCCGAAGGTAAAGCGCTTTCCCACTGTCTGAAAGGTTTCCTTGATGCTGTCGCTCAGCTTACCGGAAAACAGACTTGGCTCTGTGGAGGAGTCATAGGTGTACTCGCCGGGTTCTGCGCAAAATTCAACAATCTTGCCCTGCTCGACAATAATCATGCATTGCCCGTCGGCAACGGCGATTCCAGAGCCGCGGGAAATGATATTATCGTTTCCGCGCTTGTTGGAGGAACGCCCGCTGATTTGCTTGATGCCCTTGGTCATCAGGACATCCTTGTCCATCGCTTCGCAATAAAAAAATTCCTTCCACTGGTCGGCGAGAGTGCCTCCTAAAGCACCAACGCCCGCTTTGATCAAACCCATGATAAAACCCCTTTCTTGTACACGATACAACAGATAAAACAATAATAGGTCGTCACCTGTATTATAAAATAACAACAGAAATATTACAACCTTTTCGCGCGTTTTCTCCGATAGAATTTGGTGAAAAAGCACAAAAAGAGCGCACCGTGGAAAGTTCCACCGTGCGCTCTCCTATTGTGTCAGCGGACGAGATGATCAACCGCATCTGCCGCCTCGTGCGCCACCGTGCTGACAGCTCCGGCAGTGCGATGCGCGGCGCGGGATACGTTGCAGCCCATCTCCGTTCCCGGCATAGTCTGCTTCATCGCATACGCCGTGACGGCAGCACCGGTCAGACCCGCCAAAATACCGGCGGTAAACAATGTGGCTCTCATGCTATCCTCTCCTTCCGCAAATAGCTTGCCCAAAAAATCGGCGAATTATGAGAGAGAACCGTGAGAAAACGCAAACAGACAAAAGGAGCTTTCCGAAACAAGCCGGAAAGCTCCTTACACATCAATATTTCATCACAATATTGTGAATCTGCGTTTTGATCCGCAATTAGCCGTTCAGCGCTGCATTGACATCAACGGCAACGGCAACGGAAGCGCCAACCATCGGGTTGTTGCCCATACCGAGGAAGCCCATCATCTCTACGTGAGCCGGTACGGAGGAAGAACCTGCGAACTGTGCGTCCGAGTGCATGCGTCCCAGCGTATCCGTCATGCCGTAGGAAGCCGGACCGGCTGCCATGTTGTCCGGATGCAGGGTACGACCCGTACCACCGCCGGATGCAACCGAGAAGTACTTCTTGCCGATCTGCTGGCACTCCTTCTTATAGGTGCCGGCAACCGGATGCTGGAAGCGGGTCGGGTTGGTCGAGTTACCGGTAATGGAAACGTCAACGCCCTCCTTATGCATGATAGCAACACCCTCGCGAACGTCATCCGCGCCGTAGCAGCGAACCTTTGCACGCTCACCGGCGGAGTAAGCAATCTCCTTGACGATGTTCAGCTCGCCGGTGTAGTAATCAAACTTGGTCTGTACATAAGTAAAGCCGTTGATGCGGGAGATGATCTGTGCAGCGTCCTTGCCCAGGCCGTTCAGGATAACGCGCAGCGGCTCCTTACGAGCCTTGTTCGCGGAACGAGCCAGACCGATAGCGCCCTCAGCAGCAGCGAAGGACTCGTGGCC
>CAVBHI010000062.1:0-2022 GCA_963595115.1 bacterium | reverse complement strand
GCACGGATGCCCTCCGGCGGGCGCTGAATACCGTCGTAAATATTCTCCAACAGACCGGGACCAAGCTCCACGGAAAGCGGTGCGCCGGTCGTGACAACCTCGCCGCCCGGACCCAGTCCGGAGGTTTCCTCATAAACCTGAATGGACGCAGCGTCTCCCGTCATGGTCAGAATCTCGCCGATCAGTCGCTGTTCACCAACGCGGACAACGTCCGCCATGTTGGCGTCTGCCATGCCGTTGGCGACGACCAGAGGACCGGATACCTTCACTATTTTGCCCATTTGTATTCAACCTTCTTTCGATGGGGGAATCGGATTGTGTGTCACATCACAGGATGTCTGCGCCAATGGCACGCTCGACCGAAGAGGAGATATTCTTCATACCGATACCAAGACTGCCCGCCTTGCCCGGAATCAAAATCACAGCCGGAGTCAAGCGGTCTTTGTATTTGGCTACCTCGTCGGGCATTGCGGCGGCGAGCTGTTCTGTGAGATAAATGATGGCATACGCAGGATCCTTTGCCATGTCATGCAGGCAGGAGCGTGCGTGTTCGACGGACTCCGCCGTGATGACCTCAAGTCCGAGAGCCTTAAAGCCCATCACGCTTTCGCGGTCGCCGAGTACTGCGATCTTATACATAGGATTCACGCAGCCTTTCTCGGATCATGTCTGCGGGCAAACCCGCCAGACGACCCGTCATGATAATGCGAATGGCAGTGGCTTCGCTCTCCTGCGCAAACAGGTAGGCAATGAGCGGCGCTTCGCCGAACGCAACGTACTTGGCGTTCTGAATGTACGCCATAATCGCATCGTCGCACAGCTTTTCAAACCGAATCAGGTCGCCGCCGCCAATCGCGTGCACCCCTTCCTCCGCCGCCTCTTCCAGCACGGAATTGGCAAACAGCTCGGCAATGGAGCTGCCCGCCGTCGCGGTGATGACAATGCGGGTGGGATCTACGCTTCCGCCTTGGAACAGGACGCCCTTGAGAAATGTGACATCTTTGCCCATGCGCTGTGTGCGCACAATGCTCTTGAGGTTGGACACATCAATGCTCAGCCGGACAAAGCCCTCCAAAAAGGCGGACTGCGACTGCCGCGCCAACGCAAACAGATCCGCAAAATACGCGCGGTCTAACAGAAAGTCGCTCAGCTGAGGATCACCGGTCGCGCCCAGCGTCTCCCGCGCCTTCTCAATTGCCTCCGACAGCCCTTCCGGCAGTCCCCACAAATCGGAGGCGCGGATGCTGTCGCGCAGGACATCCGGCGCAATGCGCCCGGTGTCTACAAGCAGGTCGTCCGCGTTCACGCCGCGCGCCTCTGCCTTGAGCAAAACCTTTACGTTATGATAGTCGTATTTGATTTTAAATACGTCAATAATCTCCTGGTCGGGAGAAAACAGATGCAGATCCGCGTAAATCAGCTCGCGCTTCTCCGCAAGGATCGCGTTGACCCCATCGACCGAAACCTCCTCCAGCTCCGGATAGCCGCACTCCGTGAGCACCTTTGCAGCGTCTGCCGCAGTCGGCGCATCCAGCATACGCTCGGTGCGCTCCTGCGTCAGTAGCTTGCGCTCCTGTGCGCGGATTCGGGCGGTGAGAAATAAATAATCCGTGTCTTTTGTCGCCAATGGTTTGTCCTCCTTTCCTCACAGAGTGTTTCTTCCTGTGAGCCAAACTGACGCGGCGCGATCAGTCAAACAGCAGCCCTGTGACCTCACCGGTGAGTTCGGAACGGGAGAGACGGATCAGCGTCTCCAGCGCACAGTTGACCTCCACAGCGCCATCGCTGAGCAGCAGACCGCCGCGGATGGCGCGCGTCTCCTCCGACAGCGTCAGCGATGCGGGCTTTCCGGCGCTTTGCAGCAGCTTGTTTGCCTCCGCGCACACCGCTTCGCCGACACGGGCGCGATCCGCCGCATTGAGAATCAGATTTTCTTTCCCCGTTGCACTCGCGGACAGCGCCAGCTTTGCCAGCAGCGCGATATAGTCCGCCTCCGGCAGACGGAGCAGTGTGTCCAGCGCC
>CAVBHI010000061.1:0-2998 GCA_963595115.1 bacterium | reverse complement strand
GCCGTCTTATGGTCGCTATGTGGAGATCTCGTCCTGCTCCAATTTCCTGGATTATCAGGCACGCCGCGCCAACATCCGTTGCCGCGATGAGAAGGGCAAGCCGCAGTTCGCACACACGCTGAATGGTTCGGGCGTTGCTGTCGGAAGAACGGTTGCTGCGATTCTGGAGAATTATCAGAACGAGGACGGAACGGTGACGATTCCGGAGGCGCTGGTCGACTTTATGGGTACGGACACCATCGAGTAATTTCAATCGCAAAACGAGAAACAAAAAAGCTGTCGTGCAGGAATGTTCCCGCGCGGCAGCTTTTCGCTTTGGAATTGGAAAGATCCGTTGTGTTTCCCGGTGCACAAAGGGCAGGCTAGGCAGTTGCTCCCTCTGCCTCGCGGAACAGCCGCTCCCACGTGAACGCATTGACAATGCCCGTGACGGGGAGGTCAGCGAGCTGTTGGAACGCGAGCACATCCGCGCGGGTATTTTGCCCATAGTAGCCGGTCTCCGGCAGAGAGACAATCGTCGAATGCCGTGCGGACAGCGTGTTTAGCCAGCGTTGAATCTGCCGCACGCCGTCTCCGGTCGAGCCAAGTACAAAGGTCTGTCCGGGTAGGAGCGGGAACAGGGGTACGCCGTCAATAGCCTGAGCATAGCGGTTGTAAAATTCCTCATAAGAGCGCTGGAGACTGTTCCATGTCTTACGTCCGACAACGCCATCCACCGGCAGACCGGCGACGAGCTGATAGGCTTCGACGGCTTCGCGGGTTTTCGCGCCGTAGATGCCATCCTGCTCCACGGCGGGAACCGAGGGGAAAAAGCGGCTCATGACATTGAGATAATATTGCAGCGTTTGTACGCCGATGCCGGCAGAGCCTTCCTGCAGAACGCTGGGAAACTGACGCTCCGCTTCGGTCAGCGCGATGCCCTCGGCGTTTAGCTCTGCCAACCGCTTGACGGCGTTATAAATGTTCTGAATTTCGTACCACGTTGCTTTGCCGACAATGCCGTCGCGCGTGAGATTGAAGATTTCCTGAAATTTCAGTACGGCATTTTGTGTTTGCTGTCCAAACAATCCGGTTGGATCGGGAATGGTCGGAATGGATGGATAGTTGCGGGCAATGCGGTTGAGCCGCAGCTGAATGGTTCGGACATCCTCGGAAAACAGACCGATGCGCAGGGGTATATCCGGATAGGAGGGTAAAATGGGGCGCACCGGCGCAGTCCGAATATCCAGATTATCGCCATAATAATAGGTGAGAATCTGATAGGGGGACAGACCGTCCTCCGCCAGCGTGACCGTGCCCCATTGGGACAGCCCTTCGCACTGGACACGCCGCCCGTCGCAGTAGGCGGCGAACAGCGGCTGAATGGCGTCGGGGCGGGCGAGATAGTGATCAAATAGATCCGAAACCAATTCGCTGACGTTGTCGAACAAATCGCGCCCATAGACAAAGGACTGATCGAATGCCGTGGAGCTGGTGATGTCAAAATCATAGCCGCGCGCGCGATACCACTCCGTATAGATGCGGTTGAGGGCGAAGGAAATCTGCGCGTAAATATTGGCGCGAATGGCGTTTTCCGGCCATGTCGGGTAAATTTCACTGGACGCGACATTTTGCAGATACTGCAAAAAGGGAACCGTGACATTGGGGGCGGCGGTGTCGTCCGGACGTCCGAGATGCACGGTGATGGTCTCCGGAATATAGGGATATTCAGCCATTGCTTCCTCCTGCCGCGTTCGCCGTGCCGGAGCCGCTGGGACCGGTTGTGATAATCAGCGTTTGGGAATGATCCGCGCCGCCGATGCGCGGGATGAGATAAACCGGCAGTGTGGACGCAATGCCGGGGAAAATGGATACGCCGTCGATCTGCGCGGTGGAATACGAGGGATGGGCAACGCGCACGCGGTAGCTCGTGAAGGCAGACGGATCGTTGGGGGAGTTGGAATATTCCTGCGGCGGCGCGGGCAGGACAAAGAGCTTGGACTGTCCGCTGCTGTCGGTTACAGAGGAATCCAAAATGGTTTCGCGTGAGGACTGCGCATAGACCGTGACCTGTGCGTTGGGGATGGGAAACGCTTGGTCGGCAGTGGATGCGCGGACGATGAGATTTCCGGTGGATGGCATGGAAACAGCTCCTTTCTTCGCCCAATCCAAGCGGGAAGGGGCGGGTGACGCTGTTATTCTATGCATGACCGTGCGGCGGTGTGCATACCTTGTGTCAGGCAGCGGAGGAACGCCGTGATTTTGCACGAAAAAAAACAGAATCAAGGGGAACTCGGTTGATTTTTGTAGCAAAAAAGGATAGAATAATGATGGCACATTGATAACGCCGAAATGCTGGATATTGCAATCGTCGAATTGATCGTGAAAATAAATGATATGGCGGGAGCGTTCCCATGTCGGGGGATGAAAGGGACGACGTTCCGTATCATGATCGCCGAAAAAGGAGGAAATTCGAGCAATGGATGAGAAGAAGAATTCCAATCATATCCTGGAAGAACAGAAGGCAAAAAAGGAAAAAGCATTGCAGGAGCTGAAGGAATTGCAGGCTCTGCTTGAGGAACGAGACGAGGAAGAAAAGACAGTCGCTGCGCCGACCGAGGACAGCGCAGCGTCCGCTTCGACGGAGTCGCCGCAGACGGATGCTCCGTCCGCATCGCATTCCACGGAAGAGGCGAAGCCGGAAGCCGCAGAGCATCCGAGTCCGACGCCGAAGGAAGCGCCGGAGGAGGAGACGATTCTGTTGGAAACCGATCTATTCCGCAAGGCACAGGAGGAGCAGAGACGACAGGAGGAGGCTGCGCGCCAAGAACGCATCCGCCGCACGTCCGCGCCGCATCACAGAAAATCGACCGCAGGTCGCGCCGCCGGTACGCATGGATCGCATGCCGAGACGGCAAAGAGCGGCAGACCGCGACCGGTTCGCAAAATCAGCCGTGAGGAAATGGAGCGCCGCCGTAAGGCACGTCTGCGCCGCCGCATCATTCGCCTCGGAGGACTG
>CAVBHI010000060.1:0-6099 GCA_963595115.1 bacterium | reverse complement strand
TTTGTCTAAGCAACTCTATCCTAACACAGGCGTCCTCCATTCGCTATTCTTTTTTCTCTCACACCTTACGTCTGCTGACGAGCTTGCCTCGTCTCCTGATGTATGGTCATCTGTTAAGTATCATTGTAACACCTACATTTTCTCCGCCGCAAAAGAAGTCCCGCCCCAAAAAGAATTGAGGCGGGAACGCATTAATGATTGCAGGAACATCCGCCGCTCCGCGGTGCGCACTTTCGGCATCCGGGTTCCGGACGGACGCCCGACTCCGGTTCTTTTGGCATACAGCCGCAGTCCGGCATCGGCGGCTTCGGTCGCGGCTGCCGACAATCCGGATAAAATTCCTTCACCGGAAAGTCGATGCGCTCAAACATCGCACAGGGATCCTCTGGACCGCTGTTTCCGCAGCTGCACTCCTTCGTCGGCAGACACAGGTCATATGCCGGCATCAAAAGCTGTACATCGCGTTCCAGCCGAATGATCGAAAATTGACCCAGCGTGACAAACAGCTTCTTGACATCACCGGCAAGAATCAGCTCCTCATCAAACATACATCCTAAGCACTCTGGAATGTCATCATCATGGCAGCAGCACTCACAACGGCAATGTGGTTCAACGACCTTGGCAGATAATAAAATCGGATCAATGGTCTCCACAACAGCACGCGGCATACTGCTGTTTTCAATCGTTCGCGAACTCAGCCCACTGGCTGTTGTATCCGACGTAAAGGTACGGCTGCTTCCTTCACACCCAAATAAGATTGCTCGCTTATCGTACACTGCCAAACCGCAAATGTCTGTCATACGTCCGCATCCGGCGCTGACCTCGGCGTAGATGCGGTAATAATACCGCGCATCGACGCTGTAAAAGCCTCGGTTAAAATCGACCGGCGAAACATCCAGATTAACCCACAGCAGCTCCGCCCGTCGCGGCTTGACACAATTGGAGCGCTCCAGCAGCTCCTGTGACTGCCGCGTCAGATAGACGCGCAGGTCTTGAAGGCACTCCTTCGACCGGCAGGCATCCGATACCTTCGACGTATGCACACAAACCGCTTCCCGGATTTGATCCGCTCCGCCGCAGATTGGACCGGGAGTGATTCGTTCGCCCATGCGATCCCCTCCTCAATTTAGATTCTATCGCAGTGTATGCATCGGCAGGAAATGTGTGAGTTCTTCTATGGGCTTCTGTTCTTTTGTCGAAAAATTTGATATACTCAGAGGGAAATGAATCAAGGATGTGATATCATGCGCAATACGACTCTATGCTATATTGAATTTGACGACCATTATCTTCTACTTCACCGCACAAAAAAGAAGAACGACCAAAGCCACGATAAATGGTTAGGAATTGGCGGAAAATTTGAAGACAAAGAAAGTCCGGAGGACTGTGTTCTCCGTGAGGTATCCGAGGAAACCGGTCTGACGCTGACCTCCTACCGCTATCGGGGCATCGTTACTTTTGTTTCTGATGTCTGGGAGACCGAATATATGCATCTATTCACCGCCGATGGCTTTACAGGAACAATTACCGCGTGTGACGAAGGCGAATTGGAATGGATTCCCAAGAAAGACTATCTGTCCCTGCCGATGTGGGAGGGAGATGTTATTTTCCTTACCCTGTTGCAAACAAGCTGTCCATTTTTCTCTCTCAAGCTGGAATACTGCGGCGACCATTTGCAGACAGCAGTACTCAATCAACATCCCATTTCTCTCCCGTTTCGCAGAGATTCCCTATCGGCATTTCTTTCCTGTTAGACATTATCCAAAAATCTTACACCGCCCCTCCCCAATGTCCTCTCATCTCCAATACGGCAAAAAGCAACCGCTGACAAAAGCATCAGCGGTTGCTCTTATTTTCCTCGAAAGAATCAGTCGGTCAACTGATCGTACATCTTTTCTTTATAAACGGCTTCGTCAACATTGCCCTCAATCTCTGCCGGAAGGCGGAGCGGAGTGATCAAGCCAATCACCTTCAGAATAATCCATGTCGCAATAAACGCAAATGCCGCACCTGCAATAACACAACCAGCCTGTACGCCAACCTGTGCGCCGACCGAGTGGCTCAGATCAACCAGCGAAGAATCGGCGAACATCGGCAGCAGAATTGTGCCGGTGAAACCGCCCATGCCATGCAGACCCCAAACATCCAGTGTATCGTCAAAACCAACCGTCGGATGAACAATATTGATACAAACATAGCAAACAACCGAAACAATCAAACTGAGGATCAGCGCACTGGACGGCGTGATGATGCCCGCTGCCGGTGTAACCGCTACCAGACCGCCGAGGAAGCCCAGCATCGCTGACAGAAAGCTCGGACGCTTCTCACGGATCGCGGTCAGAATCGTCCAAACAGCCATGCCCATCATCGAACCAATCAAGGAATTCACCATGCTATACACTGCATTACTATTTACCGCAAGTGCACCACCGGCGTTAAACGCCAGCCAGCCAAACAGCAGCAGTCCACAGTTAATGGAAACCTGTGCCATGTTGTGCGGTGTATAATCTTCCTTCTTTCTCTTCTTGAGAATCAGCGCCGCCGCGAGAGCAGAGAAGCCTGCACTGGTATGAATAACCAGACCGCCAGCCCAGTCAACCATGCCAAATTGGGAGAACAGACCACCGCCCCAAACCATATGTGCCAATGGAATATAAACGACAACGCTCCACAGTAGAACGAACAGAAGATAAGACTTCAGCGTCATACGTTCTGCCACTGCGCCGCAGATCAGTGCCGGAGTAATAATCGCGTAAGTAACCTGCAAGAAGAAGTATGCAATAAACGGAATAGTCGAGCCATATGTTGCATTCGGCTCCGCACCAACATGATTCAGCATCAGGAAATCGCCTCCGCCAATCAGACCTCCGGCTGTGTCTGAACCAAAAGCGAGAGAAAATCCGCAGACAACCCACAGAATTCCAACAACCGCCAGGCAAATCCATACCTGCATCATAATGTCAACACCGCTCTTTCGGCGGGTCAAGCCGGTATAAAAGGCGGATAAAGCCGGTGTCATCACCAAAACCATTGCCGCGCATACCAGCACAAATAAAGTATCAGCAGCGTTCATAATAGCCCTCCTTCGTGGACGCTGAGACAACAATTCCCCTGCACGTGCTGCCCATTCCCTTATTACTACCTCCGTTTTTACTCAACAACTTGGGAAACAGGTTATTCCGAACCGGAAGTGCTGCCTAAAAAGATTCGGATTCGCTAAGAATCTACACTGATATTACAACAGCGCTCCCCCTTCTTACTTTGCAATTGTCCTTAAATTTTTTGCCGCACCTCTGTCGCTTTATGCCCCTTTTCTGCTGCTCCAATATTCCTTTTCTATCCATTGCGAAAGCCCCCCCTATTTCCGTTTCCGAAAACAGGGGGCTTGGCAGACGAACGCGGGCACTGCATCACACAGCGCCCGCGAAAAAAATGTGTTCTATTATTGTAACGCAGCCTTAATTGCTCTCAATCAGACCGTAGCCGCCAGAGGCTCTCTTATAGATGACAGCCGGAACATTATCCTCCTCTGCATTCAGGAAGAAGAAGAACTGATGATTCAGCAAATTCATCTGCAAAATCGCTTCCTCTACGCTCATCGGAGTAACATCAAACTTTTTACGACGAACAACATCATACGAGTCCTCTACAAACTCTGCCATGCTGGCTTCATTCGCCGCAGCCTTCTCAAAGGCACCAGCGCGCAGCCGCTTTTCCAAACGGGTTTTATTCTTACGAATCTGGCGCTCAATGCTGCTGATCATGCCATCAACAGAAGCGAACATATCCGTTGTGGTCTCCTCTGCACGGAATACTATTCCATCATGTCGAACGGTAACCTCTGCGGTCTGACGACCCTTCAGCTCACTAAACGTAATCGTTGCCGTGGCATCTTTATGGAAGTAGCGATCCAGCTTAGAAACCTTCTTCTCCGCGTAATCACGAAGCTGTTCACTTGCATTCATTTTTCTTTCGATGATGGTGATCTTCATAACATCAGCTCCTAACGGTTTTCACCTAAAAATACAATATGCAGTTGTAGAACATCGCTGAACGATTCTGTGAATCTCTGAAATGCATTTATTTCCTCTTCTCAGCTTTGATGAGCTTAGTATAACATATTTTGAACAGTTTGTCTCGAAAAATCGAAACATTTTTATAAATTATTTACAACCTGTCTATTCTATTTTGGAGCTTAGCCGCTATATTCCCAGAATGGCAGCTGTGCTGTGCAACGCCATTCCGGATTGACCTTGGCTTGTTTTTACTTCACTCGCTCCGCCAGAGACCACGCGAGAGGGATTAAAATCCCGGAATCTTCATATACGTCCTTCAGGGCATCTACCGCCTGCTGTGACAGATCGTGCACCATCCTGCGGCACTCTTCCAGCCCCAGCAGAGACGGATAGGTATTCTTGTGGTTCTCCGCATCCGAGCCAATCGGCTTGCCAAGAACCGCTTCGTCTCCTTCCACATCCAGAATATCATCCTGAATCTGGAACGCAAGACCCAAGCACCGCGCGTATTCCTGCGCCGCTGCAAGCTTTGCCGAATCAGCGCCGCCGACAATGCAGCCCAGCGTTGCTGCTGCGCCGATTAACGCACCGGTTTTCAACGATTGCAGCGTTTTCAGCTGCTCCAAAGAAATCGGATGCTCCTCTGCCTCCATATCCAATACCTGTCCGCCAACCATGCCTTCCATACCGGATGCGCGAGCCAACGTGCGAATGGCATGCAGCTGTGTCTGGGGAGATACCCTTGCCAACAGCATCGGATCGGATGCCGTCTCAAACGCAAGATTCAACAAGCCGTCACCTGCCAGAACAGCCATCGCTTCACCATAAACTTTATGATTGGTCAGCTTGCCGCGACGCAGATCGTCGTTGTCCATACACGGCAAATCATCGTGAATTAAGGAATACGTGTGGATCATCTCCAGCGCACATGCAAACGGCAGAACGCTGCGCAGATCACCGCCGCACAGACGGCAGAACTCCAGCGCCAGCACCGGACGCAGACGCTTGCCACCTGCCGTCACCGAATAGCGTGCTGCCTCAAATATCTTTTCCTGACCGGAATCCTTCTGCGGCTGGATATAATCCAGCATTGCATCTTCTACCATAGACGCATAGTCTTTCATCTGCTGTTGCCATTCCATCCCTGTCACCTCTTATTCTGTTTCTTCATCGAAAGGAATTTCTTCCTCCTGCCCGTTTTGCTGTTGAATTAATGTTACCTTTTGCTCTGCATTATCCAGCGTCTTAGACAAATATGCCGAGAGCTTTGTTCCCTCCTCAAAAAGAGCCAAGCTCTTTTCCAGCGGCGCGTCACCACTTTCCAGCTGTGTGACAATTTCTTCGAGACGCTTCATTGCCTGTTCAAATGTCATTTCTTCCATGAAACTTCTCCATTATTTCCGTCGGATTTGATCGACTGTGCACTCCGCACGACCCTTTGCAAACTGTATCGCAATCGTCTCGCCCTTTTTCAACAGCGCGCTGCTGCCAATCACGCGACCATTCTTGTTCGTCACGACAGAATAACCGCGTGCCAGCACCTTGAGCGGACTGTACGCATCCAAATATGCTGCCATCTCACCAAATTGCTTTCGCTGCAACAGCAGCCGCTGTTCCATTGCCGTCTGCATCCGACCCGTGACGTGATCCAGTTCAAAGCGTTTGTCCTGAATATATCCTAACGGTGTTTTCTGCTTGCGTCGATGATCCAACGTTTGCAACGCCACTCTGTGTTCGTGCAGGCGATTCTGCACGGCGGATGTCATTTCCGCATTCTGCGACAAGAGCAACCGATGCAGCTCAATGCGATCCGGAACGCAAAGCTCCGCCGCATTGGATGGCGTAGATGCCCGTGCATCTGCCACAAAATCCGATATTGTAACATCCGGCTCGTGCCCAACCGCAGACACCACCGGAATATCCGAATAATAAATCGCCCGTGCGACAATTTCCTCGTTAAACGCCCACAAATCCTCGAGTGAGCCGCCGCCGCGACCCGTAATAATCAAGTCGGCTTCCCCGCGCCGATTGACATCCTCCAGCGCCTGCGCGATGGATGCCGCAGCCTGCTGCCCCTGTACCA
>CAVBHI010000059.1:0-4452 GCA_963595115.1 bacterium | reverse complement strand
CTGCTGGTACTGTACACGGATCTCTGCAGGCCGGCGCTCTGACCACTACCTACACTGCATCGCAGGGTCTTCTGCTGATGATCCCGAACATGTACAAAATCGCCGGCGAAATGCTGCCGAGCGTATTCCATGTTTCCGCCAGAACCCTTTCCGCACACGCACTGTCTATCTTCGGAGACCACTCCGACGTTATGGCATGTCGAAACACCGGATTTGCAATGCTCGCTTCCACCAACCCGCAGGAGGTTATGGATTTGGGCGCTGTTGCACATCTGGCTTCCATTCACTGCCGTATGCCGATCCTGCATTTCTTCGACGGCTTCCGTACCTCGCACGAAATTCAGAAGATTGATGCGCTGGACTACGAGGATCTGCGTCCGCTGGTTGACTTTGACGCGATCAATGCATTCCGCAAGCATTCGTTGAATCCGGAGCATCCGGTAACGCGCGGCACCACGGTTAATCCGGATATCTTCTTCCAGTGTCGTGAGGCTTGCAACACCAAGGTTGCCGGCATCCCGGAGGCAGTTGAGTACTATATGCAGGAGGTCGCAAAGATCACCGGTCGCGAGCATCACCTGTTTGACTACTACGGCGCACCGGACGCTGACCGCGTTATCATTCTGATGGGCTCCGGCGCTGACACCACGCAGGAGACGATCGATTACCTGCTGTCTCAGGGCGAGAAGGTCGGTATGATCAACGTTCATCTGTACCGTCCGTTCTCCGCAGAGCATTTCCTGAAGGCAGTACCGGCAACCTGTAAGAAGATTGCGGTTATGGATCGTACCAAGGAGCCGGGCGCTATGGGCGAGCCGTTGTATCAGGACATCTGCTCCATCTATCGTGAGAAGGGCATCCCGATGGTTATCGTCGGCGGTCGCTACGGCATTTCCTCCAAGGATACCACGCCGGGTCAGATCCTCGCCGTATACGAGAACCTGAAGCTGGATGCTCCGAAGACCAACTTCACCATCGGTATCGTCGATGACGTTACCAACACCTCTTTGGACATCACCAAGGAAATCGAGACCTCTCCGGCAGGTCAGACCAACGCCGTATTCTGGGGCATGGGCTCTGACGGTACGGTTGGTGCAAACAAGAACTCCATCAAGATTATCGGTCATGAGACCGACCTGTACTGCCAGGCTTACTTTGTATATGACTCCAAGAAGTCCGGCGGTCTGACGCAGTCTCATCTGCGCTTCGGCAAGGATCCGATTCGTTCCCCATATCTGGTAACCTCGGCTGACTTTATTGCTTGCCACAACCCGTCTTACGTTCATAACTACGACATGGTTAAGAACCTGAAGGACGGCGGCACGTTCCTGCTGAACTGCCAGTGGACTCCGGAGGATCTGGAAAAGAACCTGCCGGCTTCCATGAAGCGTTCTCTGGCTGCAAAGCACGCACAGTTCTATATCATTAACGCTATCGACATTGCTCGTAACATTGGTCTGGGCAACCGCACCAACACCATCCTGCAGGCTGCTTTCTTCAAGCTCGCTGCTGTTATTCCGGTAGAGCAGGCTGTTACCGCAATGAAGGACGCTATTTACAAGTCCTACTTCAAGAAGAAGGGTCAGAAGGTTGTTGACATGAACAACGCTTCCATTGACCACGGTCTGAATGAGCTGGTTAAGGTTGAAATTCCGGCTGCTTGGGCTACCGCTGAGGATGACATCGTTGAGAAGGACGTTCCGGACTTCATCAAGGAAATCGTAGCTCCGATGAACCGTCAGGAAGGCGATGCACTGACCGTATCTCAGATGATGAAGTATGGTCTGGAAGACGGCACCTGGCCGAATGGCACCTCCAAGTACGAAAAGCGCGGCGCTGCTGTTGACGTCCCGGAGTGGGTATCGGCAAATTGTATCGAGTGTAACCAGTGTGCATTTGTTTGCCCGCACGCTGCTATCCGTCCGATCCTTGTCACCAAGGAAGAGCTGGACGCTGCACCGGCTGGTTTTGAGACCAAGAAGGCTGTTGGCGCTGGCATGGACAACTACACCTACCGCCTGCAGGTTTCCCCATACGATTGTACCGGTTGTGGTTCCTGCGTAAACGTTTGTGTAGCTAAGGAGAAGGCTCTGGTTATGAAGCCGCTGGCTTCTCAGCTCAAGGAAGCAGACAACTGGACCTATGCGGTTGAGGAAGTTGCCATCAAGAAGGATGTTGCAAACTCCAAGAGCATCAAGAATTCCCAGTTTGCAAAGCCGTACTTCGAGTTCTCCGGCGCATGCGCAGGCTGCGGCGAGACCCCGTACATCAAGCTGGTTACACAGCTGTTCGGCGAGCGTATGTATGTAGCAAATGCTTCCGGCTGCTCCTCTGCTTACGGCGGATCGACCCCGTCCTCCCCGTACTGCACGGATAAGAATGGTCACGGTCCGGCATGGGCAATGTCTCTGTTCGAGGACAACGCCGAGTATGCATACGGCTTCCTGCTCGGTCAGCGTGCTATCAAGCAGCAGCTGGCGCAGGCTGTTCAGAATCTGGCTGAGGCTGGCATCGCGAAGGAAGCTTGTGAAGCTTACCTGGCGGACGGCATGAACGCAGAGAAGTCCCGCGAGGTTAGTGACAACCTGCTCGCAGCTCTGGCAAACGAGTCCTCTGAGGATGCAAAGTACATCATTCAGAATCAGGAATATCTGACCAAGAAGTCTGTTTGGGCGTTCGGCGGCGACGGCTGGGCTTACGACATCGGTTACGGCGGACTGGATCACGTCCTCGCTTCTAACGATGACATCAATGTCCTCGTTCTGGATACCGAAGTTTACTCCAACACGGGCGGTCAGGCTTCCAAGTCTACTGCTGCTGCTGCTATCGCGAAGTTCGCTGCCGGCGGTAAGTCTGTTAAGAAGAAGGATCTCGGCATGATGGCAATGAGCTACGGCTACGTTTACGTTGCACAGGTTGCTATGGGTGCTGACCCGAACCAGACGCTGAAGGCAATCCGTGAGGCAGAAGCTTACAATGGTCCGTCCATCGTTATCTGCTATAGCCCGTGCATTGAGCATGGTATGAAGTGCGGCATGAGCCTGTCTCAGGCGGAAGAGAAGAAGGCGGTTGAGGCTGGTTATTGGCAGCTGTATCGCTACAATCCGGAGCTGAAGGAGCAGGGTAAGAATCCGTTCATTCTGGATTCCAAGGCTCCGACTGGCGACTTCCAGGCATTCCTGAAGGGTCAGAACCGTTACGCTTCTCTGGCTCTGTCCTTCCCTGAGAAGGCAGATGCTCTGTACACAAAGGCAGAGGCAGACGCAAAGGCTCGTTATGAGGGCTATGTACATCTGTCTAAGGCAGAGGGTTAATCTTAACATCCATGTATAAGTATCGATTCTCTCAATCTTGATCGGTTTTGCCGTTTAAGATACCCTTCCGACTTCGGTCGGGAGGGTGGTCGATACCTATATCTCCAATATGACCGAGTGAGCACGCTCTCTCGCTCACTCGGTCTCTTTTTTACAAAGCATTTTTTCTTATTTCTTCACTTTTTAAGTAGAACGTAACATCGCTATTTTCTAAACAAGAGTAGCATCTATCTTCCTTTTCACTTCCCGACAGTGGTTTCTCCCCATTGTCGGGAATACTTTTTCGGCACGTTTCTGCCAATAACATGAGCGCACAGCCGTCCGTGTTCCGGATAGCTGTGCGCCCTTTTTGTCCATTGGTCAGTCGGAAATGCGGAAGAACCGCTTTCCGTTTTCTGTTGTAATTCGTTCGACGTCCTCTGCCGTCCGTCCGGTAATCTCTGCGATCGTTTCCGCGACGCAGTGTACATAACGGGAGCAATTTCGTACTCGCTCCCCTTTAATTTTATACGGCTTTGGCGTCATATACGGGCTGTCGGTCTCAATCAGGATGTCCTCCAGCGGAATATTCTGCAAAATGCGCCGCACCTTCTTGGAGTTGTCATGCGTGATAACACCGGTAAACGAAATCATCCATCCCATATCCGTCAGCTCTTTCGCCGTCTCATAGCTGCCGGAATAGCAGTGATACACGCCGTGAAGTGACGGAAATTCCTTCACAATCTCCAGACAGTCCGCATGGGCATCGCGGTCATGAACAATAACCGGAAGCCGCAATCGCTCCGCCAGCGCCATCTGTGCGCGAAATACCGCCTGCTGTTCTTCCTTGGACGGTGTTGTCTCCGGTGACTGCTTGAGCCAGTAATAATCCAGACCAATTTCGCCGATCGCCTGCACCTTTTCCTCGTGCGCCAGCTGTTCTATCGCATTCAAATCCTCCTGCGTCCATCCCATCGCATTCTCCGGATGAATGCCAACCGCCGCATAGACATGCGGATATGTGTGCGCCAGCTGCACCGCCATGCGGGACGAAGGGACATCACAGCCCGGATTGACAATCAATCCGACGCCGTATTCCGGCATGGAGCGCAGCAATTCATCGCGATCCGCATCAAACCATTCGTCGTCATAATGTGCG
>CAVBHI010000058.1:0-3444 GCA_963595115.1 bacterium | reverse complement strand
GACCGAGGCTTGCCAGCCCTCGTCGTTCGGTACACTGAAAAAGACATAATTTGCCCGATCCAGTGTGATGGATGCCGTGAAGCCGGACAACGTGCCAGCGAACGAATCGGTGCACTGGGTGCGGCGGGCGTTTGCTGCATCCGTCAGAGAAAAGTCCGCGATGTCCGCCTGCGGGAGCAGCTGTGAGACGGCGAAGGCTTCCTCCCCGTCCACGACGAGGGCGGACAGCATGAGCTGTGTCTTGGACAGTGGGCTTTCCTCCGCCTGCTGCTGCGTGATATAGCCGTCATAGCAGAAGCCAAACGGCAGGAAATTTTGATTTTCATAGGTTTTTACGCCGTTTTCATCGGAAATTAAAGCGAATCCCTCTGGAATCTGTGCTTCCGAATCTGTGCCGGTGTCCGTGTAATAGCGAACCGAAAGAAGCGTATCCAATGTTCCCGAATCCGTGTCCGGACGGTCGAGAACAATGGTAGTATTTGTATCTGTGTACCCCGCCGCGACGGCGAAGGAAACCGCATTTTGATTTTGCAGGCTGTGGTAGCCGGATACCGACGGCGTATTGCACAACAAGCTTACATTCTGATCCGTTGCCGAAGAATCCGTCCGATAAGAATAGGTGTCGGCATTGGAAACCGCCAGCGACTTCCGCTCCGTCTGTATGGTTTGCAGGCGGTCGGCGTTGATGTAATTGTAAAACAGCAGATAGCCGCCGTAGTTGACAACCGATGCCACGCAGACAAATACCAGCGTCCGGCGCAGTGCCGCGCGTCCAAGCAGAACGAGAAACAGCAGGACATCATTGACCAATGTCAGAGCCAAGGCGATAGCCACACCCTTCAAACCGGCATAAATGGTGGACTGTGCCACGGTATACAGGGCAGACAGAGGGGTGGAAACGCCGAAGTACGCCAGCAGACAGACCAGCGCAGGCGGAACGGCGAGAACCGCGGTAATCGCCACGGCAATGCGGAAGCTGCGGCGGAGCTGCGCACGCGGAATGCTCCTGCGCTGTTCCAGTATCAAGGCAGTAGCGAGGTCGAGCAAAATCACAAAACCATACAGCCATCGCGTGTACGAATAATCGGAAAACAGCGTAAACACGCTGTTGAGCACCGGAATCAGCAAAAATACCAGCAGCGTCACCATCGTTTTGGTCAGCCAGTGGCGGCGATTGCGCAGGACAAACAGCAGGGCAAACGCGCCGCCGAATACAGCCAGATAGACCGCCGTTGAAGTCCACGAGCCGGAGCGGTAAAAGGCGTGCTGAATGTTGTTTTCAATCGGCATGAAGAAGATGCGCAGGCGCTCCAGTATATTTTCCAGGGAATACGGGCGCAGAGAAACACCGCCGAGCGAGCCGGTCGCCTTTGGTGTATGGAGAATCTTCCAAAAGGACGGAAGCAGAACAAATCCTGCCATGCCGCAGCCAAGGAGAACCGAAGCGGTCAGCCGCAGCAGAAGGCGCAGACCTCCGGCGGGAAGCCGATACCACTCGAAGCGGAAGATACCATAAATCAGGCACAGCACAGCCGAGCTGATAAAGAAATAATAGTTGATTTCCGCATTGAGAAAGACAGCAAACGCCAGAAGCAGGACGGACGGCATATCGCGCCGCGCCGCGACCCGCTCCATGCCGAGCAAAAGGAGCGGAAACACCGCAATGACATCCAAAAAGAAATAGTAGTTGTTGTTGACAATGGTAAAGCCGGAGAAGGTGTATAGCACCGCGCCGATGGCGAGAACGCTATCGTTCCGGATAAAGCAGCGCAGATACAGCGCACAGCATACGCCGGAGAGCGCAAACTTGACCAGCTGCGCCGCAAGCGCACCGTAGAGAATCAGACTGTTCGGAAACAGCATCGCCAGCCACGCAAACGGATTGACCGCGGTATAGTATGAATACGCTCCGTAAAAGCCGTCGCCGAGGAAGGTGTTCCAGCTCCACGCAAGTGAGCCGGACCAGAGCATACGTTTGGTCTCCAGCAAAAACGGAACATATTGGCGCAGATAATCGCCGTAATAGACCAGCTGTCCCTGATACGGAATAATGCACGGAAGCAGGCAAAGCAGACCGAGCAGGGCACACAATAGCGCAATGCGCACAAGAGGCGGGCGTTTCTGCGACACAGCGTCACATCCTTTCGTCGAGGGAATACGTACAGTGTAGCACAAAATCAAAGGAGAAGCAAAAAAGAAAATCATACCGTCATGCCTTGCACCGCGATAACCGAACGATTTCCTCGAAAAACCGGCGGAAAAAGCACAGACTCCGCCATAAGCGGAGTCTGTGCCCAATCTCATACGTCCTATTTCCCGTCGTTTCCTGTCCACAGCGGCATAAATACCTCTGCCTTAAACAGATCTCCGTCCACCGTGATATGAAACGAGCCATGCATCAGCTCTGCCAGACTGCGTGCAATGGACAGCCCCAGACCGCTTCCCTCCGTATACCGTGCACGGTCGCCGCGGGTAAAGCGTTCCATCAGCTCCTCTGCCGAGATATTCAGCTCCTGCGCCGAAATATTCTTCATGGTCAGCACGCACCAGCTGCCCTGTTCCCTCATCTCGACATACACACGGCTGTTCGGCAACGCATAGCGTGCACAGTTGCTGAGCAGATTATCCATAATCCTCCACAGCTTGCGTCCGTCCGCCATAACGTCCGTTCGTCCGGCGGTCGTCAGCCGAATCTCCAGACCTGCCACACGCAGCTTTTCCTCCATCTCACCGCAGGTCTGCTGGAACAGCGCCTCCCAGTCCACGCGGGTCAGGTCGGTTTTCATCGCACCGCTGGACGCCTTGGATGCCTCCAGAAGGTCGTTAATCAGCACACTCAGCCGCTTGGTCTTTTGATCCACCGTCTGCAAATACTCCGCCATGCGCGGATCATTCGGATCTACCTTTTTCATTAAATCCACATAGGTGATAATGCCGGTCAGCGGCGTTTTCAGATCGTGTGAGACGTTGGAAATCAGCTCGGATTTCAACCGCTCCGACTGCACTGCCGTCTCCACCGCACGGTTCAAGCCGTCTGAAATACCATTCAAATCGTCTGCCAGCTGCTTCAGCTCATGACCGCCCTTGACTTCGATCTGTGTGTCGGTTTCGCCGGCGCGGATGCGCTTTGCGCCGTCACACACCACATTCAGGCGTTCCGCAAAGCGAGTGCCCGCATACAGCAATCCGGCAATCACAAACGGAATCGTAATCAACGGCAGGCACAGCAGCGGAATCAGAATCGCCGCCGAGATGACCTTAGCAAACAACGAGCCGCGCTTCCACTGATTCCACACATATCCCGCACCACGCAAGCAGAGGAATCCGCTCCAGAACGTGTGCGTCTTGATGCGGCGCACCTGCGGCATCAGACAAAGCAGCCCGATCGCCGCACCTGTCATTGCACACACAACAGGCATAGCTTGTATCGGCAACGTCGGCTCG
>CAVBHI010000057.1:0-2265 GCA_963595115.1 bacterium | reverse complement strand
GTCTGCACGACTTTCGCAATTACGAAAACGCAGAAATTGCTCTTTCTTCGGGAGTGAATGTATTCTGCGGCGAAAATGCGCAGGGAAAAACCAACATTTTGGAGGCGATTGCGCTGCTGTCCTCCACGCGGCTGTTTCGCTCATCGCAGAAAAAGGACGCGATTCGCTTCGGCTGCACGCAGGCGGAGACTGCGGCGCAGTTTGTGACCGAGCAACGCCCGATGACCATACGGATGACCATTCCGATGAGCGGGCGTCCCCGTATTTTTGTCAACGACATCAAGCAGAAGCGCAATACGGACGCCTGCGGACTGATTCGCACGGTGCTGTTCTGTCCGGAGGATCTGTATTTGATTCGCGAGGGCGCTGCCGCACGCCGTCGGTTTCTGGACACGGCGCTGTGTCAGCTGCGACCGAATTATGCGCGTTATCTGGCGGAATATCGCCGTTTACACGAAAATAAAACCCGTATTCTCAAGGATTACGAGGACAATCCCTCACTGCTGGACACGCTGGATGTGTTTTCCTACCGCATGGCAAACATCGGCGGCGCGATTATCCGCTATCGGGCGTACTACCTGCGTTCGCTGATGGAGAAAGCGCGGGACATTCACGCGTCGATTTCCGGAAAAGGGGAGAAGCTGACCTATCGGTATCACACGGTGTCCAATGTGGAGGATCCGTTTGGCGCGGCGTCCGACATCGGACAACAGCTGTGGGAGCACGCACAGTCGCATCGCGAGGCAGAGCTTGCCATGCATTCCTGTCTGTCCGGTCCGCACAAGGACGATTTGGAGCTGGACATCGGCGGACGGTCGGCAAAGGAGTTTGCCTCGCAGGGGCAGGTGCGCACGTGTGCGTTGTCGCTCAAGCTCGCCGAGAGAGAGATGTTCTATGAGGACAGTGGGGAATACCCCGTGCTGCTGTTGGATGATGTTCTGAGCGAGCTGGACGGCAAGCGGCAGGACTTTGTGCTCAACCGCATCGAGCAGGGACAGGTGCTCATTACCTGCTGTGAGCCGGAGAAGCTCGCGGCGGTGCGCGGTGGGCGGCTGTTTCGGGTGGACAATGGAAGAGTGGAACAAGTGGGAGATGGCGCTTGAGGGCGCTGTCTTCTTTTTTTCTTTCCGCTCTATTTGCTTGTTCCCTTTGTTGTAATTGTTGGCGAGAGAAGTACATTTTCTTTTGGCAGCAAAAGAAAATGTACGAAAAGAAAACCAGTCAGGAGCGGCGGCGTCGCAGCGACGCACCAAAGGCGCCCCTTGATGCAAGGGGCTGCGTCATGCCGGTGGCATGTGAGCGTAGCGAAAGCAGGATGGATTTGCGTAGCAAATTCTGAGGGGATTAAAACCTACAAGTTCTATTACGTTTTCCGTCTGTTCTCCAAGTAAATCTTACTGTATCTCACGCCGCGACGACTGTGAAAAAACACGAAAATTCCCGCCCGATTTCACTGCTGCCAAAAAAAGCGGGGATTATCGGCGGGAAACTGTGAAATTGCCACAGAAAACAGCCTGCAAAGTGAAAAATATTTGAGATTTCTTAGGAAAAATGCGTGCAAAAAGGGCAAAAAAGTGGTATAATATATCTAGTATGGACAGAATTTCTTCGGGACGGATTCGCCTTCGCTTCCGGAGGAAACATCGAGCGGAAAAGGAGCAAAAATGTATCTTTCCATCGGACCGAATACCGTTGTTCCGGCGAGCAGTATTGTCGGCATTTACGACATGGACACGGCGATCGCGTCCAAGCACACCCGCGCGCTGTTTAAGGCGCATGAGGACGCCGGACGGGTGATCGTGCTGTTCGACGACATTCCCAAGTCCTTCGTTCACTGCGTGGAGGGAGGGGAGTCGATGCTCTATCTCTCTCAGCTGTCCACCGCCACGCTGCTGCGCCGCAGCGGGCTGGAATTCGGCGTGCAGCGATGAGCCGCATCGCGCCGCCTGCTACGGAATCGTAATCCCGTGCTGTGCGGGATTCTTCTTGTTTTGTTTCTGTTTTTGAACCGGCTGCGGGAAACAGGAATGGATCGATATGCTGCCGGAGAAAGAACAGGTTATTCCCTATGAGTGAAGAAGTTCTCAAAGAAGAAATCCTTGACCTGACGGTAAAGGAAACCTATGACGAAAGCCAAATCCAGGTTCTGGAGGGGCTGGAGGCTGTCCGCAAGCGTCCGGGTATGTACATCGGTTCTACGTCCGCCCGCGGTCTGCATCATCTGGTCTATGAGATCGTGGACAACTCCATTGACGAGGCGTTGGC